>JAGTVD010000001.1 GCA_018224505.1 Desulfatitalea sp.
AAAGCCGGTACGATGCACAGCACCAACAGGGCATTTGAAAGGTACTTTCAGAAACAGGCAGGCGCTGCCCGTGGAGTGTACCAGGCGGTAGCCGACCTACAACAAAACTACAACCTAAAAGGCAAGTCCAAAAACGATAACGTATTGAAAATTAATGCAAAAATTGGTGGAGGCGGCGGGAGTTGAACCCGCGTCCGAAAACATTCCGCACAGGCGTCTACATGCTTGTTCCGATGATTAATTTCGCGATTCGAGGCTCCATCGGACGTGAGGCAGGAATCGCTAGCCTATTAGAATTTCATTTATACCGTAACAGGCATTCGGCATAAACTATCCTGCAAGTCGGCGCCCTTACCGCATCCGCAGGAGTGACACGGCAGGACGGAAGCCGCCTAGGCGGCTACGGCGTAGTTATAATCGTCTGCGATTATATTTAGTTTCCCATCGAGTTAACGAGCCGATGAGCACTCGGCATGCAACCAGCACTTCTTTGTCCCCGTCGAAGCCGTTTCGCCCCCATATGGGATGGCAAAAGGGGTGGGGTTGTGCCAAATTTCTTTCAAAGAGCGATTATTAACCTCAAATATAATGAATCGGTGGGGATTGTCAATGTGATATCGCGATTCCGCCGGGCAACCGTATTTGGATCAGGACTGGGCGTGCCCCTGATTTTGGGCGCGGGTTGCAGTCGCGATGCGGGGTTACGGGGCTTTGCGGCCGCCCGATCGCGGCGGGGCGCCCCTACTTGTACTCTTTTCTTTGGCGGTCGAGGTCGCGTTTGTGCTCGCGCTGGCGGATGCTGTCGCGTTTGTCGTATTGTTTCTTGCCTTTGGCCAGGGCCAGCAGGAGTTTGACTTTGCCGCCTCGGAAATAGAGGCGCAGGGGGATCAGGGAGTAGCCGCGTTCGTTCATTTTGCCGTAGAGCTGCTTGATTTCGTGATTGTGCAGCAGCAGCTTGCGCACGCGCAGGGGGTCGTGGTTGTCGTAGTAGGCGAAGGCGTAGGGGCTGATGTGCATCTGGTGGACCCACACTTCGCCGTTCCTGATGCGGGCGTAGGAATCCTTGAGGTTGGCCCGGCCCTGGCGCAGGGATTTGACTTCGGTGCCGGTGAGCACCATGCCGGCTTCGTACTCGTCCTCGATGAAATAGTCGTGCCGGGCTTTACGGTTTTCGGCGATGATTTTGATGTGATCCTGTGGCACGCCTATCGCTCCCAATTGTGGTGATGGTTGTTTTTCAATTCGCCGTAGGTGCTTTCCAGCATTTTCTCGATGGCCTGGGTGGTGGTTTGCTGCACCAGCTGGTCCGTAAATTTGCGGGCCTGGTCCACGTTGAGCGTGCGCACGGCGTTTTTGATCAGGGGTATGGCCTGGGAGTTGACGCTGAGTTCCTTGAGCCCCAGGCCCAGGAGGATGGGCACGTAGATGCTTTCGCCGGCCATCTCACCGCACATGAAGACCGGGATGTTGCGGCGCGCGCCGGCTTCGGTCACATGTTTGAGCAGCCGCAGGACCGCCGGGTGAACGGGGCTGTAGAGATAGGCCACGTGCCGGTTGCCGCGATCGATGGCCATGGTGTATTGGATCAGGTCGTTGGTGCCGATGCTGAAAAAGTCCACCTCCCGGGCCATGGCGTCGGCCATGATGGCGGCCGAGGGCACTTCGATCATGATTCCCAAGGGGACTTGGGTCTGGTGACGCAAACCATCCTTTTTCAGGGATTCGGCGGCTTTGGCCAGCAGGCGTTTGGTTTCGAGGACCTCCTCGATCTTGGAGATCATGGGCACCAGGATGCGCACCTGTCCGTGGTGGGCGGCGCGCAGGATGGCCCGCAGCTGGGTGAGGAACACATCGGGTTTGCGCAAGCAATAGCGGATGGCGCGCAGGCCCAGCACCGGGTTCTCCTCGATGTCGCTGATGTGGGCCAGGGCTTTGTCGCCGTTGATATCCAGGGTGCGGATGGTCACCGGTTTGTCGGGCATCACATCGAGCACGTCCTTATAGTGCTCGTACAACTCGTCTTCGCTGGGGAAATCCTTGCGTGCCATGTACTGGAATTCGGTGCGGTACAGGCCGATGCCGTCCCCGCCGCGGTCGATGACCGCAGCCACCTCTTCGGGCATCTCGATGTTGCCCATCACCGCCAACTCGATGCCGTCCTTGGTTTTGGCGGGCAGGTGACCGCTGCGGGCATAAAAGGCGCGGCGGTTCTCGAATTCGATTTTACGGGTTTCGGCCTGGGCCAGGGTCTCCTCGGAGGGGTTGATCACCACCACGCCGGCGGTACCGTCCACGACAATGATGTCGTCGTTGCGGATGGCGCTGGTGGCTTTTTCGAGGCCCAGCACGGCGGGGATTTCGAGGCTGCGGGCGATGATGCTGGTGTGAGAGGCGCGGCCGCCGCGGTCGGTGACAAATCCCATCACCCGTTCGAGCTTGATCTGGCTGGTTTCCGCCGGCGACAGGTCCCGGGCCACGAGGATCACGCGCTTGTTGATGTTGCGGATGCTGACGCCGGCCGAACCGGTCAGGTGTTTCATGATGCGTTCGGAGACGTTGGCCACGTCCTCTGCCCTGTCCCGCAGGTAGGGGTCTTCCATGTTTTCAAACAGCGGTTTGATGGCCTGCGACACTTTGCGCAGGGCCCATTCGGCATTGATGTGCTCTTTGTCCATGGTTTCGAGGGTTCGGCCATAGAGCATTTTGTCTTTGAGCAGCACCACGTGGGTTTCCAGGATCTTGGCGTTTTCACGCAACTCCGCCGATGTTTCGTTGATGATGGCGTGCAGTTCGTCGACGGCTTTTTTGACGGCCATCTTGAATCGTTTTTTTTCCGCATCCATTTTGCTTTCGCAAATGGCATACTTGGGCACCACATCGACCCCATCCTTGTCCACCAGGTAGGCCTTGCCGATACAGATGCCCGGGGATCCGCCGATCCCGTGCAACACAATTTCTTCGGTTGCCATATCCGTCATACGGAACTACTCTCCAAAGCCGCCGTTGACCAGCGCCACAATCTGATCGAGTGTGCCCCGGTCGGTGGGCGTGTCGATGCTGATTCGCACCCGATCCCCCCGGGCCGCACCCAATGTTAAAATGTCGATCACCTGCTTGGCATCCACTTGCTCATCGTTGTGGTGCAACCACACCCCTTTATCGGCTTTTTGGGCGATTTTGGCAAGCTTTGCCGCCGATCGGGCGTGCAGTCCCAATTCGTTTACAATGACCACGTCGCAAAACAGGGGGTTGTCGTTGGATATCATCGAGAGTCGTGCCTGAATAGCCCTTAAGGCCCGCGCATTGGATGCGACCTTGATTTTCGCGACCACATAACCGATGGCCCATGCATTATAAAACAAGAACAGTTACCATTTACCGATAAAAGTGTCAATGTCGTTGATTGCCAAACAGCGATTCTAACTGAACGGCGCGATACGCAGTCCCAGGTCGATTTGAACACCGGATGGCTCAAAGCAGGGCTCGTATTGGTCCGTAGCGGGGTACTATTGCGCAAGAGCGGCTGGCATGTGGCCTGTAATGCAAAAAGCTGCGGCGGTGCATGGGGTG
>JAGTVD010000002.1 GCA_018224505.1 Desulfatitalea sp.
CAGTAGCACAGGGCAAGCAGCCCATAGAGGCCGAACAGCTGAAAGGCCGGCCCGCCCTTGGCGATGTATCCCCAACTGTATCGGTTGAGGCCATTGAAATAAAGATCCCCCTGGGTAGTGAGGCTGAAGATAAAGCTGATGCCAAATAAAATCCCCAGAATGTCGTTGCGCTGGACACCCAGGGTGTGATGAAAATACACAATCATCACCAGCGGCAGGTATACATAAAAAAAGTGAACCCCCCGCTCGATGGCCAGCAATGTGACCGGATCGGGAACCAGATGATGCAGGATGAAGACCGGCGCCAGGAGCGAATACCAGACACACACCAGGACAAAGAGCAGCCGGCTCGTCGTCCGACCGCCTTTGGCCAGCATCAGAACGATGAGATAGAGGGCGCAGGCAAGGGAGAGAACCGGCGGCAACAGATAGATGGTCAGCGTGTCATTCATCACAGTCAATGTTGGTCAGTATGGACAAACACAAGGCCCCCGGGCAGGGAAATTATGCGTAAGCCCATGGATCTGAACTTAAAAGAGTTATCGGCCGCCGGCGCTGGAAGTTTACAAAAAATATTTGAAACAGGGCGTTAGATGATTATTTTGGTCTCTGACCCAAACAAGAACAGACCCCAAAGGAGACCCGATGGCACCACCTGCTGCTGAACAATACCCATTTGAAACCGGTGTATACCGTCCCCCCAGCGAGGGGGGCAGCTACTCGCTCCTGCTGCGGTTCACCCGCAACTGCCCGTGGAATCGGTGCGAATTTTGCGCCATGTACAAAACCGAAAAATTCGAACTGCGGCCGCCCGAGGAAATCATGCGGGACATTGACGCCATTGCCGCCCTGGAAAGAGACCTGCGAGAGATCTCGCGGGAACTGGGACAAGATGGTCAGGTAACCCGGGATGCGGCTGTCCAATTGATCGGCCGGTGCCCGGACCTCAATTATCACCAAGGATTCGCCATGGTGTTTCATTGGCTCCTGTCAGGGGCCAAAACCGCCTTTGTGCAGGATGCCAACAGCTTGATCATGCCCACCGACCAGATGGTAACCGTCCTGCGTCACTTGCGGACCACCTTTCCCACCATCGTGCGGGTGACGACCTATGCGCGCTCCAAAACCATCGCCCAGAAGAAACACGAGGAACTGGTGGCCATCCGTGAAGCCGGCCTCGATCGGTTGCACGTAGGGCTGGAATCGGGTGACGACGAAGTGCTCAAGCGGGTTAAAAAAGGGGTGACCGCCGAAGGCCACATCAAAGGCGGCACCAAGGCCATGGCGGCCGGCTTCCAGCTCTCGGAATACTGGATGCCCGGGTTGGGCGGCCGGGACCGCTGGGAGGCCCATGCCCTTGAAACGGCCCGGGTCCTCAACGCCATCAACCCCCACTACATCCGATCGCGGCCGTTCAACGCCCTGCCCGACACCCCCATGGCCGAAGCGGCAAATAAGGGAACCTTACAGGTGCTGACCGCCCGGGAACAACTCCTGGAACTGCGACGCATGATCGAGGCCCTGGAAGTCACCTCCCGGGTCTGTTTCGATCACGCCGGCAACTATTGGACCGACCGGCGCGGCAACCTGTTGTTCACCCACAGTTACGAAGGGTATCAATTCCCCGCGGAAAAACCGAAAGTGCTCGAACGTATCGACGAGGGGTTGCAGGCCGACAATGCGCAGCCCCGGTTCCTGCGGTTGTAACATGAAAGCCCGGCAGACCTGATCGACAAAGCCCTTAGCAAAACCAACCGGAGCGCGCGATGAGTCGCTCGACCGCCATATTGATGCTGTTGGCCACCGCGCTGCTCTGGAGCGCGGGCGGCTTGCTGATCAAGTGGGTCGAGTGGCACCCAATGGCCATATCGGGGATGCGCAGCGCCATTGCGGCCCTTTTCCTGGTGCTGTTGTTCCGGCCGCGGCCGGTGGCTTTAAACCGCTATCTGCTCGGCGGTGCCATCGCCTACGCAGTGTGCGTCACCACCTTCGTGATCGCCAACAAGCTGACCAGCGCGGCCAATGCTATCGTCCTGCAATATACCGCACCGGTGCATGTGGCCTTTTTCGGCTATTGGTTTCTGGGCGAACGACCGCGACGGGTGGACTGGCTGACGTTGGCGATGGCCCTTATTGGAATGACGCTTTTCTTTATGGACGACCTGACTCTGGGCGGTCTGTGGGGCAATCTGGCCGCCCTGCTCTCGGGGGTCGGGTTTGCCTGGATGGCCCTGTTCCTGCGCAAGCAAAAGGACGCGGACCCCATCCACTCGGTCATCCTCGGCAACCTGCTGGCCGCTGTGATCGGCCTGCCGTTCATGTTCGAACATGCCCCCAGTGTCAAGGGGTGGATCGGCCTCGGAGCGCTGGGAATTTTCCAGATCGGTATGGCCTATGCCCTCTTTTCCATCGCCATCCGCCATGTGACCGCCCTGGAAGCGCTGCTGATCCCCATCATCGAGCCGATTCTCAACCCCATCTGGGTACTGCTGCTGTTAGGTGAAAAGCCCGGCCCCCTGGCAATGGTGGGGGCTGTGACCATCATCTCGGCCGTCACCCTGCGCGGGCTGGCTCCGTGGCTGCTTAAAAATCGGTGGGCGCCCGCCGTTCCAGCACCTCGAAAAGAGGGGTGACCACCGTATCGGGCATCGCCTCCGCCCCCTTTTCGCAAAAATGAGCGCGGATCCCATAGCGGCCCGGTGCCAGGTCGTCGGGCAGGACACCGGTGATGTTCATCATGGCACCGATATCGGGAAATGATGGGCATGGATCGTCCGCCGCGATGGTAAAATGCGGTTTAAACGGCGCCACGGTTTCCAGCGCCCCGTCATCCGCGGGTACTTGTTCCAGGGACCACATCGATGCAACCGCCACGGGAAAGCGGGTCATGCGTATGAAACGCAACACCACCGGATCCCCCGGTCGGTAGCGATCATAGTCGGTCACCAGGCCGATGAGTTTGTTTTCGGTTGAAATATCGGTGCCCACCCCCGAGGTGGTCTGATCCCAGAAACGCGCCGGACCCACATCCACGTGCACCAGGCGCCCCTGATAAAAACCGGCTCCACCGAATCCCAGGTCGCGCACGAAGTGCCACACCCGCCGCGAATCAACCCCTGCAATCTGGATGTCCGCCGCCATGCCATATTGGTGCAGGCTGGCGCTGGCTGCCAGGCGACCCGTGTTCCGCAGTTGGGTATTGTAGGTCGGGCTGCGCCACCCCGAGGCGATCTCGATGCGCGCACCGGGATTGAGCTGTGTTTCCAGATAGTCGAGAAAGGCGATCAGCCGCAGGGATATACCGGCCAGCGGTTCATCCGGCGGCGCGTCGAAAACCCGCTGGATGGCATGGCGGGCCGCCGGATCGAACGCCCCATCGGCGCCGCGGTAGACACCATTGAAAACAGCCCCGCTCTTGGCATTGATCAGATGCAGACGGCCGTCTCCGTTGTAATTGAAGCGCGAAATTGGCGGCTCGGCCGCCGCTTGGGTGCTCATACCGGCACACAATGCCAGCAGCAGCAACAGGGTCCAGGCGCTACGGAATCCGGGGCTCATATCTGTTCACCTCGCTGAAAAAACGGCAGCATACCTTCATTTGACATTTGACAATGGTCATTCGACCTTTGCATTTTCGATAGCCAATTCGGCGACCCCGTCACCCTGTCTTTCCACCGCAGCGCATCCCGCGCTTATGGCTGCTGATCGATGGCCGCCATCAACTCTTCCCGGGTAATCAGCGCCCGCACGTCGGCCACATGCTGCCGGATATTCTCCAGTCCACCTTCCTGCCGGTCCACCAGAATCACCGCGCGCACCACCTCCAAACCCTCTTCCCGGGCCCGCTCGATGGCCTTGATGGTGGAGCCGCCGGTGGTGGCCACATCGTCGATCACCACCACCCGGGCGCCGGCGGCCAGGTCCCCCTCGATCCAGCGGGCGATGCCGTGATCCTTGCGGGTTTTACGAATGGAGAAAGCGTTGATCGGCTGGCCCTTGAGTTCCGATGCAAAGGCGGTGGCCATGGCGATGGGATCGGCGCCGAAGGTGAGGCCGCCCACGCCCGCAGGCTGCAGATCGCGGATGGCTTCGAACATCAGGTGACCCACCAGGTACATGCCCCGGGGATGCATCACGGTGGGTTTGCAATTGACATAAAAATGGCTCAATCGGCCCGAGACCAGCTTGAAGGTCGGCTCGGGGCTGTATTTGAACGATTTCCGGGCTAAAAGGGCGACCAGTTCCGGTTTCATGACGGCTCCAGAATGCGTTTTTGCCTGAATTACTTGATTTTAGAGCACTTATCAGATAATAAAGCCTCCACTGTTGGGAAGAAGCCATTGAATGGGTTCCAGTGGAGGCGGAGCAAGGAAAACCGAGGGCGGCACTCCCTGAACTCGACGCCGTTCATACCAGTTCAGGCCGGATCGGTCAAACACAAAGGAAGACGATGACGGATACCCGCAATGATGCCATCATCCGCCTGTTTCATGTGCATAAACGGTATGGTGCCAAAGCAGCCCTGCAGGATCTGACCCTGGACATCGAGAAGAATGAGCTGCTGTTTGTCACCGGTCGCAGCGGCGCGGGCAAAACCACCTTGTTGCGCTTGCTATACTTGGGCGAGGAGGTCTCCGAGGGACAGATTCTGGTGGACGGAATGAACTTGTCCCGCATCCCCCGCGGTCGGATACCCCGCCTGCGACGAAAATTCGGGATCATCTTCCAGGATTACAAACTGATTCCCACCAAAACAGTGTACGACAATGTGGCCCTTGTATTGGATGCGGCCGGCCGCAAACCGAGCGTCATCCCCAAGAAGGTCAAAAGCGTTCTGCGCATCGTGGGTATGGAGGATCGGATGAACGCCTATCCCCCCAGTCTGTCCGGCGGTGAACAGCAGCGCGTGGCCGTGGCCAGGGCAGCCGTGGGCGATCCCAAGATCATTTTGGCGGACGAACCCACGGGTAGCCTGGATGAGGAGGCCGCCGGTCTGATCATGAGTTACCTGGACACCTTTCACACCCGCGGCGCCACTGTGATCGTGGCCACCCACGATAAGGAACTGCTCAGACGGGCCAACACCCGCGTCGTTCAGTTGCGCGATGGTCGCCTCTGGCCGTCCGATCCGATCTAATTTCGGGAATGCATCGATGAAACGGTTTTACCTGCGCGCCATCAAAGATATCCGGGACAATCGCTTTCTGACCGCCATCACGGTGATCACCATCGCCCTGTCCATAATGATTGCAGCGGCCTTCGCCCTTTTTTTCATCAACGCCGGCGATGTCCTCACACTCTGGCAAAAAGGCATCCGCATGATGGTCTACCTTGACCCGGAGGTGTCGGAAACGGGGCGGATCGAAACCAAGTCCCGACTGCAAGCCATCGCCGGGGTGCAGGAGGCCCATTACATCTCCAGGGAAGATGCCCTGGAGCGGCTGCGCGGCCAGATGCAGCACCATGCCGCCTTGCTGGATAACCTGCGGGACAATCCACTGCCCGAAGCGTTCGAGGTGACACTGCAGGCAGGGGCGCGGGACAGCGACACGCTTCAATTTCTGGCCGAACGGATCAGCGGGCTGGAGACGGTCGCCGAAGTGGAGTACGGCCAGCAGTGGATCGGGCGTTTTACCAGCATTATAAAGCTGTTCAGTCTGGCCGGATACGCCATCGGCGGCCTCTTTTTCATGGCCACGGTGTTCATTGTGGCCAACACCATCCGGCTGGTGCTCTATGCCCGACGGGAAGAGATTGAAATCATGCGGCTGGTGGGTGCCACGGACCGCTTCATCAAGATTCCCTTCTACCTGCAGGGGATGATCCAGGGCGGTCTGGGGAGCTTTCTCGGATTGACCGCCCTGTTTCTGGGCTATTTTTACCTGACGCGCCACTTTGGCGCCGGCGGTGCCGGCGAGATGTTCCAGATGCGGTTTTTCCCCGCCGCCACCTGTGCCGGCATCGTGCTGGGGGGCATGGTGGTGGGATGGCTGGGCAGCTGGGTATCACTGAAACAGTTTCTCAAATAACGCTATGAGATACGCAAACAAACTCATCATCACCATCGCCCTGGCAACCCTCCTCGCATGGACCGGCGCCGGCACCTCCAGCACCGCAACGGAAATCGGCACCATCCGGGTGGCGGACCTCAATGTGCGTTCGGGGCCGGGCCGCGAATACCGCGTGGTGCTGCGCCTGCCCAGGGATACCCGGGTACAGGTGCTGGGGCGGGATAGCGGTTGGCTCAAGATCGACCATCGCGGCCGCACCGGGTATATTTTGCACGATGACCGTTACGTGCGCCTGACCACCATTGCACCGACCGCCCCGACGACCGTCCCCGCCGGCCCGAGCCCGGAGGAGCTCAAGGCTTTGCAGGCAAAGGCCGATACTCTCCAGGAGAAGCTGCGGGCGTCGGAGGCCCAGATCGGGTCCATGTCCGAACGGGAAACAACACTGGTCAACGAAGTCGATACCGCTGAAAAGGCCCTGAACAGCGCGCGCCGACAGGTGCTGACCACCCGTTCCGCCCTGACGGAGCTGGAACAAAAGTTGGCAACAGCCCAGGAAGAACGCACCTTCCTGGAACAAGCGATTCGCAGCGGCGAAGCTTACGCCGCCGAACGTTTGGTGGCACTTTATAAATTGCACCAGGTGGGTCGGATGCACCTCCTGGCGGCGGCTGAATCATTTTTCGATTTCATCCATCGCAAAACGGCCTTGGAGCGCATATTGGACCAGGATGAATCCCTGCTGCGACAATTGCGCAATGACCAGGCCCGTTTGGAGGCGGTCGTGGAGCAGATCCAGACCGCCAAGGCGGAACAGAGCACATTGAACGAGGCCCTCAGCCAGCGCATTGCCCGACTCGGCGCGGAGCAGGAGAACCGTACCGCCCTTTTGACCAAAATCCGGGGCGCCAAAGCGTTGGAGCAGGCCGCGCAACAAGCGCTGCACCTGGCGGCAAAGGAACTGGAAAGCGCGCTGCAAACCCTGGGGCCCGGTTCGCCGCCGCCGGATCGGCCCGCAGCGCCTACGACGGTGCAACCGACGCCTGGCGGTTCCTTCGCGCGATCCAAGGGCTTGCTCAATTGGCCGGTAAAAGGTAAGATCATTACATTTTTCGGACCCTACCGCGATGCGGCCGCCGACCTGGTCAATTTCCAAAGCGGTATTAACATCCAAGCTGAACGGGGAGAGCCGATCCGCGCCGTGGCCGACGGGTACACCATCTATTCGAGTTGGTTCAAGGGGTTCGGCAACATGGTGATCATCGACCATGGTGACCACTACTACACCGTTTACGCTCATATGGAAGAGGTGTTCAAGGTCAAGGGGGATCGTGTGGAAACCGGGGAGGTGATTGCCACTGTTGGCGACTCCGGTTCACTCATGGGCCCGGCGCTCCACTTTCAGGTGCGCCACCACGGTAAACCTGTTGATCCGTTGGAATGGATGAACAAAGGATAATCCCAAGGAGATCGTTACATGTTTCGCTCCCGCAATGCATCCCGCTGGGCACTGGCCGTCATCCTCGCCATGGCCATTGCGTTGTTCGGACCTGGCGCCTACCATAACCTGGCGGCCGACAAGGAAGATACCTACAAGAGCCTCAAGCTGTTCTCGGATGTCATCGATATTGTGCAGAAAAATTATGTCGATGAGGTTACGTCCGACCAATTGATCGAACATGCCATCCAAGGCATGGTCAGCGGTCTCGACCCCCACTCCGCCCTGCTCACCCCGGATGCCCTCAGGGAGCTGCAGATCGACACCCAGGGCGAATTTACCGGTATCGGCATCCATGTGACCATGCGCAACAACCTGGTGACGGTCATTTCACCCATCGTGGGCACACCGGCCCACACCGCCGGCATCCAGGCAGGCGACCTGATCGTGAAGGTGGACGACACCCCCGTGGACAACCTGACCGAGGCCGTCAAGCGCATGCGCGGCCCCAAAGGAACCAAGGTGGTGATCACCATTCTGAGAGAAGGCGAACCCAAGCCCATCGATTTCGCCCTGATCCGGGATGTGATTCCCATCTACAGTGTAAAATCCACCACAATCAGTCCAGGTTACGGCTATGTGTGGGTCACCCATTTTCGCGAAAACACCTACGATGACCTGGTCACGGCCCTGAACCAGATGGAAAGTGCCGAACCGCCCCTCAAAGGCTTGATTCTCGATATGCGGGACAACCCCGGCGGCGTGCTCGACCAGGCGATCCGCATCTCGGACCTGTTCCTTGACGAGGGCATCATCATGACCAGCAAAGGCCGGTTGGAGCGGCACACCAAGGTGTATCGCGCCACACGCAGCGGCACGCCCCGCACCTACCCCATGGTGGTGCTGATCAACGGCGGCAGCGCCAGCGCATCGGAGATCGTGGCCGGTGCCTTGCAGGACGAAAAGCGCGCCCTGATCATCGGCACCACCTCCTTCGGCAAGGGTTCGGTGCAGGCCATCGAAAGCCTCAGGGATGGTTACGGCCTGAAACTGACCATCGCCCGCTACTACACCCCCAGCGGCCGTTCCATCCAGGCCAAGGGTGTGGAACCGGACATCGTGGTACCCCGCGAAGCCCTTCCGGACACGGCGGCGAAAAACGAACGTTCCCTGAAAGAACGAAACCTGGCCAATCATCTGGACAATGGTGCATCGGATGCCCCTGAGGACACCGACACCCCCCCATCGGAGGAGGCCGACCCGATCCCATCGCGCCTGGGCCCCTTGACGGTGGACCAGCTGATGAAGGACAATCAGGTCCGGCGGGCCCTGGACATTCTGGTCAGCTACGACATCTTCAAGAAGCTGGGCAATGACTAAACCGCGGGGCAAAACCAAACCACGGAAAAAACGGTCACCCCGAAAACCGACGCTCACCCCGCAGCTGCTCAAGACTGCCGCCGGCCTCGCCGTGCTGATAGTGATCGTGGTTGCCGCAGGGGTGTTGGTCCACCATGCCATGCGCAGCCCATCGCCCCCCACCAAAGCGGCCGTGCGACCGGAGGTCCGCATGCCGGTGCCGGCAGCACCCGTCCGGCCTCCCGAAAGACCGGTCTACGAGGTGTTTCCCAAAACCGCACCGCCGGCTGAACCGCCGGCCCGACTGCCCCTGGTGCCGCGGGTGCGCCCGCCCCTGGTGGCCATCATCGTGGATGACATCGGTTACGACCGCCGCATGGCCGAGCGCTTTCTGGCCCTGGATATTCCCCTGACTTTCTCCATGCTGCCCTATGCGCCGTTCAACCGAAACATACTGGCCGCCGCCCGGGCCAAAGGCATCGAAATAATGCTCCACCTGCCCATGGAGCCCATTGAGTACCCCGACGTCAAACCCGGACCCGGCGCCCTGCTGCACAGCATGACACCGGACGAACTGATCGCCCAACTGGAAACCAACCTTGACCAATTCCACACCATTGCCGGTGTCAACAACCACATGGGCTCCCGGCTCTCCACCTCCCCCGAGCACATGCGCCAGATCTTTTCCATTCTAAAAAAACGGGACCTGTTTTACATCGACAGCCGCACCACCGCCCAAACCGTGGCGCACCCCTCGGCCCGGCTGCTGCAACTGCCTTTCGCCGAACGGGACATTTTCATCGACCACCTGGATGACCCGATCTTCATCCGTTCCCAAATAGAGCGTTTGATCCGCCGCGCAGAACAGCAGGGCCATGCGATCGGCATCGCCCACCCCCACGAAAACACCTACCAGATCCTTAAAACCTTCCTGCCCGAACTCAAGGAAAAGGTGACCCTGGTCTCCGCTTCCACCGTAGTGACCCATGTGGTGGCCATGGAGGCGGCCAGTAAAACCATGGCCCTTCCGCAAAAGGGTATACCTTAGGGTTCGCGCCAGGCAATCCACTGTATGTGCTCTTGATATGGACACGCAGTCTGCAGATAGTAAGCCGGTAGTCCAGGCCGTCCGGGAGGTGCCCAAGGTAACCGTATTTGGAATTCAGGATGCGGGAGGCCGCTCCCACAATCAGAGGCACGCCCCTGTCATGATCCAAATGCGGTCGTCCTGCGAAGGTCCTTGACAAACGCAAAAAACGGTTAATTATTCCCACGAAATAACTGTGAAAAGCCAACTTATCAGTCACCCGTGGCAGCCCTTGTTGAACCCCTTCAAGGTTGATTCATCCAACGGGTTGCCGCTTTGGCAACATCCGACGGCCATTGATGATTGAAAGGCTACGGAAAACCATCAATAAAGGAGTATCCATGGAAGGCACAAAACAGACCCACGCGTTCAAAACCGAAGTCCGCCAAGTTCTCAATCTGATCATCAACTCCCTCTACTCCAACCAGGAAATCTTCTTGCGGGAGCTGATCTCCAATGCTTCGGACGCCATCGACAAGCTGCGCTTCAAAGCCCAAACCGAACCGGGAATCCTGGGCGACGACAGCGCTTATAAAATCAAAATCCGTCCCGACGGCATTGCCCAGATCCTGGAAATCAGCGACAACGGCATCGGCATGACCGAAGAAGAGGTGATGGAAAATATCGGCACCATCGCTAAGAGCGGAACCTCCGGCTTTCTGGAGATGCTCAAGCAGGCCCAGAACAACGACCTGCTCACCCCGGAGCTCATTGGCCAATTCGG
>JAGTVD010000003.1 GCA_018224505.1 Desulfatitalea sp.
ACGAAGCGGTGCACCGACTGATTATCGGCCAGCACCACTCCTTGCTGGTGACCCGGAACAAGGAGATTGTGGGTGTTTTGAGGCTGACCGATGTGTTCAAACTGGTATCCGAACGCATCAAGACCTGCAAACAGTGACACCGGAACCGTTTCAGCGCTGAGACGCCAGACCGATCAACCCGGATACAATCCCTATGCTATCAAGTCGGAACAGACTCAAAAACGGAGAGGTAGAGCCCAAATGGCTGAAATAGAGTCCACCCAAAACGATGCAAGCGGCAAGTCGATCCTCATCAAAGCGGCCATCGCCCTGGCCCTGGGTATTCTGGTAATGCTGTTGCCCCGGCCGGACAACCTGACACCCGAGGGCCACCGGCTGCTGGCCCTGCTGACCGTCGTGGTTATTCTGTGGGTAACCGAAGCGGTACCCATCGGCGTCACCGCCCTTCTGGCCGGCGCCGGCCTGATCCTTCTCCAAATCCAAACCGCCCAGAGTGCCTGGGCGCCCTTTGCCAGCCCGGCGGTGATGTTCGTGCTCATGATCATCATGTTCGGTGTGGTGCTCAGCGAGGTAGGGTTGGCAAACCGGGTGGTTTACTACCTGATCAAATTCGCCGGCACCAAAGTCAAACGGCTGAGCCTGGTTCTGGCGATCGGATGCACCATCACCTCCTCTATTTTCCACGACGCCACCATCACGGTCATCATGGTCTTTGCCTTCGTGCCGGTGTTCATGAGCATGGGGCTCAAACCAGGCATGGGGCACCGGCTGCCCCTCTTTTTTTTCATGCTGATACCCCTCTCCGCCTCGGCCGGCGGCTTCGGCACCCTGCTCGGCGGTGGCCGCAACCCCCTGGCCCTGGAAATATTGTCCAAATTCAGTGAGGGAAGCATCAGGATCGGCTTTATGGAGTATATCCTGATCCAGTTTCCCATCTGCATCGTGACCGCCGTGGCCACCTGGGGGGTTCTTTGGTTGCTGTTCCGCCCCAAGGAAAAGGAGCTCAAGGGCATCGAACTGTCCGATCCCGGCCCCATGAGCGGCACGGAGAAGGGCGTTCTGGTGGTGTTCACCATCACTTTTATTCTCTGGTTCATGGGGGATCTGACCGGCTGGCACTACAGCATCCCGGCGGCTTTCGCCCTGCTCGGCTTCTGCGCTCCCGGCTGGATCAGCTTTCGCACCATTTGCGACAAATTCCCATGGGAGTCCTGGATCGTGTTCGGCGCGGGGGTCTCCCTGGGCGTCTCCATGCTCGACAGCGGTGCCGGGCAATTCCTGGCCGAAGCATTTCTGCCGGTTCTGGACGGTCAGCCGACTTTTCTGGTCTATTACGGCTTCGCCTTCTTCGGTTCGTTCCTGTCCAGCTTGATGAGCAACTCGGCCGCCGTGGCCCTGATGCTGCCCATCACCCTGCCCATGGCCGAGCTGATGGAGATGTCACCCCAGTCGGTGGCCATGCTGGCCCCCATGACCACCTCGTTCATCATGCTGGTCATCGGCTGCCCGCCCACCATCATCGCTTACAGCACCGGCTATTTCAGCCAGACGGATTTTATCAAGGTCGCCGTTCCCTGGTGCCTGATCCTTCTGCTGGTCTGTGTCGTGAGCGTTATGGTATACTGGCCGCTGATCGGATTTGTTTAGTCGAGAATCGGCGGGATTACGGGCGGGAGGCAGGCGCCGTCCCGCTTCGGATCCCTCCATTGCCGACGCCGGGGCGGTTGTTTACGAACCCCGGCGTCCGGGACGTTTTGCATTGACCGCATCCAAAGATAGCCCGCAACCCGACCCCCACGCCGTCGGTGCACCAACGCCGGGAAAAAGCGCTGAAATCCCGTCGGAACAGCCTCCGGAACCCACCCGGTCCCGGTCCGGTTCGGCCTCCCCAGCCATCAAGCCCATGCACCATCTGCCGCGGGGCAAAAACACCTGGAACCCGAAAATCATCCGGCAATGGTGGTTTTGGCCGGCCAGCGCCGCCGCCCTCTATGTTCTATTTTATGTCTATCCCTTGATATGGGACTGGTTCGCAGGCTGACGCCAATGCAGCCATCCGACATCCGGGCACCCTTTGGCGACGGATGTCAGAAGAACGGTTCACCCGTTCCCTCGTCCTGCAACACCTGCAAGTGCACCTCCCCCACAAGTGTCTCGCCCATGGTGGCCATGGCGATGATCTCCCTGAAACCACCGACCGTCAACCGGACTTCGGCGTCAATGGTGATAAACGCCTCCAGGGGCAGCGAATCGGCATAAAACATGGCCTGCTTGACGCCCACCAACCACCCCTTGGGCGCTGCATTGCCTGTTACCCGGTTGGTGTGTGCGCGCCACCCGATACACACCCCGGCTGTCTGGGCCGCCATCTCGATGAGCACCATGGGGTTGACGCCCTCGCCCGTTACCATCGGCCAGTGCCGCTTCACGGTTGCCTGTGCCACCGCACAGTGCTCATCCACCGTCACCACTTGATCGATCAGCCGCATGCCCTCCCCATGGGGAAGCAACGCTTCGATGGGGATCAAGGGGGTGCGCGCTGTTTGGTTTGTATCCATGACACGACCTGCCTGTTGGACATGCTTCATGTTGTCGGAACGCAATGGGGCGGCCCACCCACACGTGGAGCGATCCAGCGAATCCAGTACGGTATATAACAGAAAATGTGGGACCATGAAAGCTGAGCCGACCCGGGCTACAGGGCAATCACATGTGGGCCGATGCAATGGTCGTGGCGATGCAAATTTGCCCATTGAAACCCATGCCCCATCAAGGTATTAGATTGGGCTGTTTCTGAAAAACCATCCATTTCGAGGTAATGCAATGAAAATCGACGAGGTC
>JAGTVD010000004.1 GCA_018224505.1 Desulfatitalea sp.
GCACTTTCGCACCGGCGATGGGCATCATGGGCACCATCATCGGTCTGGTGCAGATGCTGATGCAGATGCAGGATCCGTCGGCCATCGGCGCCCCCATGGCCGTGGCTCTGCTGACCACTTTTTACGGCACGGTGCTGGCCAACCTGCTGTTTCTGCCCATCGCCGGCAAACTCCGGGTGCGCAGCAAGCAGGAGATCCTGAGCAAACAGATGGTGCTGCATGGCATTCTGGCGATCCAGGCCGGCGACAATCATCGCATCGTGGCGGAAAAACTCAAGGCGTTCCTCTCCAATTCGGCGCGCTTGACCAGCGAGGCGGAGGAATAGCATGACTGCCCGCTTCGCCAAAAGGCGCCGTCCCGCCCAGGACCCGCCCATCGATACCGGCCGGTGGCAGATGGTCTACACCGGGTTCATCCTGATCATGCTCTGTTTCTTCGTGCTGCTGACCTCGTTCGTCTCCCTGGAGCCTTCTAAAATCACCCGTTTCGTCAGTTCTTTCTCCAGCGCCGTCAGCCTGCTCAGCGGGGGCACCAGCGTGGAGGAGGGCCGGATGATGACCGATGTGCAGGTGCAACTGCTGGCCCGGGAGGATGTCCTGGCCCGGTTGTTCGAGCAGGTACGCCAGGCCAGCCAGGCGGCTGGGTTGGACCCGTCGATGCTGCAGCGCACCGAAAAGGGCGTGGTGCTGACCCTCGAGAACAAGTTGCTGTTCGATACGGGCGAGGCCACCTTTTCAACGGCGGCCTATCCGCGTATGGCCAAGATCGGCGCACTGGTAAAGTCCATCGGGGTGCCGGTGGAGATCGAGGGACACACCGACGACCGGCCGATCCAAACCCCCCGGTTTCCTTCCAACTGGGAGCTGTCCACGGCGCGGGCGGTGACGGTGCTGCGCTACCTGTCGGAAACCATGGGGGTGGACGCCCAGCGCTTGTCGGCCGTGGGGTTTGCCGAATATCGACCGATGGTGCCCAATGATTCCGAAACCCATCGGGCCATGAACCGCCGGGTGGATTTGGTGTTCAAGATCGATGAAGGGGAGGGGATGAAGCGCCCATGAAACGCATATCCCTTTCTGCCGTAAAGGCCCCGGACAGTTCTCAAAGCTGGTTGACCACATTCAATGACATGGTCACCTTGCTGATGGTCTTTTTTGTGTTGCTCTTTTCCATGGGTACCATGGATGACCGGCGGTTCGCCCACTTTCAGAACGCGCTGCAAAGCGCCATGGGCGTGCTGCATGAAGGCCGTCATGCCTCCGAAGGATTGATCAGCGATCAGCCGCGCTCCATCGACACCGGTGTGACCGATCTGGCCGCAGTGGAAGGTGGTTCCGGACCGGTGGGGGGGCTGCCCCGGACGGAAGGCTTGGAAGCCGAATACACCCGCCGGGGGCTCGAACTGCGGCTCAGCGACGAACTGCTTTTTGGCACCGGCAGCGCTGAGTTGACCACGGCCGGGGAGCGGCTCCTGGGCCAGGTGGGCGCCGTGATCCAGCCAATGGGTCGCCAGATCCGGGTGGAGGGCCACACAGACGACCGGCCCATCGCCACGACCCGCTATCCGTCCAATTGGGAGTTGTCCACGGACCGGGCGGTGCAGGTGGTGCGCTTTCTGATCGACACAAGCGACATCCCCGCGGCCCACATGGCCGCCGCCGGCTACGGCCCCTCACGGCCCCGGGCGGCCAATGCCACCGAGGCCGGCAGGGGTGTGAACCGGCGGGTGGCGATTATACTGGGGGGGCGGTATGAGGCGTTGGGTGATGAAGATGTTTTGAAATGACTTGGAAGTATAACATTAAAAGTGTTTTACGTTCAGACTTTAAACCGCCGGCGAAGCCGGCCTTCGGAGGCAGCACGATATGCCAACCAAGACAGTGATCATTATAGTGGGTGCGGTGATGCTCATGATGGGGATTATGGGCGGTGGCTTTTTTCTGCTCTGGCAGAAGATGACCATGACGATGGTGCAGATGCAGCAGCAGAACAGCCAGACGGGCCCGGAAGCAGAGGCGGCCGCCCTGGCCGAGGAAGAAGCGGCCAAGGAAGCAGAGGCGGCCAAGATGGGACCCACTTATAAGATGGACACCCTGATCGTCAACCTGGCGGACCAGGGGGGCAAGCGCTATCTGCGGATCGGCATGGAGTGGGAGCTCAGCGGACCTGAAGTGGTGCAGGAGGTGGACAAGCGCATGCCCCAACTGCGGGACGCCATCCTGATGATCCTGCCCACCAAGCAGTATTCCGACATCGGCACCGCCCAAGGCAAGATCGATCTGCGGGACGAGTTGATGGCCCGGGTGAACAGCATCATACGCAACGGCGCCGTCACCATGATCTACTTCACCGAGTTTGTCGTTCAATAACAGGAACGGTTATGGCCGAACAGATATTATCCCAGGAAGAAATCGATGCCCTTCTGACCGCCATGGACAGCGGCGAGGTGGAGATCGAGGAGCCGGCGCAAACGAAAGCCAAGTCCGAGGCGCGCCCGTACGATTTGACCTCCCAGAGCCTGATGTTGCGGGATCAGTTCGATGCCCTGGATGAGGTGTACGACAAGTTTGTGAACCTGCTCAACGTCGGGCTGACCGGGTCCCTGCAGCGTGCCATCGAGGTCAAGCAGGTCTCCAAGGAGATTGTCAA
>JAGTVD010000005.1 GCA_018224505.1 Desulfatitalea sp.
CCCGCTGGATCCATCTGGTCACCCCGGTGCCCGCCGCCATCGCCCTGCCCCTGACCGAAGGCTTGAGCGTGCCCACCACCTGTGCCGATCACCGGATCCGGGATCTGGTGCCCCAGCACCTGATCGACTGCCGCCAGGCAATCCGTCGGGCCCTGGACCGCCTCCTGGAACAACAGGTGGAAACCTGCTGGGCCGACGCCGGGCAACTGCAACCCCCGGAGTGGGCCTACTGCGGCGATGCGGATTACGCCGGCGGCACCGTGTACCACTGCGCCTACCGCATCGTTGTGGATGTCCCGTCCGAACGCCTGTGGTCGGTCGTGGCGCGCATCGGCGGCGAAACCGGTTACTATTTCGCCAACCGGCTCTGGTGGCTCAGGGGCCTGATGGACCGCTGGAGCGGTGGCGTGGGCCTGCGGCGGGGCCGGCGCCACCCCGAAGCACTGGGCGTGGGCGACGCCCTGGACTTCTGGCGCGTGCTGGCCCTGGAACCCGGCCGGCGCCTGACCCTGCTGGCGGAAATGAAAATGCCCGGCGAAGCGCTGCTCGATTTGCAAGTCCGCCCGGCGGGCAGCGGACAGAGCGAACTGCGGATGGTGGCGCGCTTCCTGCCGCGCGGCCTTGCCGGCCTGTTATACTGGAATATGCTCCACCCCGTTCATGTATGGCTCTATAAAGGCATGCTGACCGCCATGGCAAGGCGCGCCGGCGCACACCATCCAGGTCCGGCACGCTCCTTCGACCCACGGGCCGACGCCGCCTGTGCGCTGCCACCCCCTGCGGCTGTTCACCCGCACCGCAAGCCTTGACCATTGGCCCAAGCGTCCCCATTATGAAAAAAGAGTGGCCCAACAGACAAGCCTGACCCGCCAAAAAAAAGGAGAAAAAGATGGATCTGAAATCGTACTTCGAGAGCACCAGGGGCTTCGGCGTCCTCTCCACCGCTGACCGAGAAGGCCGCGTGGATGCAGCCGTCTACAGCCGACCGCACATGATGGAAGACGGCACCATGGCCTTTATCATGAACGACCGCCTGAGCCATCAGTACCTGCAGAGCAACCCCTACGCCGCCTATCTGTACCGGGAAGGATCGGAAGGCTACCAGGGAAAGCGGTTCTTCCTGACCAAGGTCCGCGAGGAGCAGGACACCGAGCTTCTGGCCCAGCTAAAGCGACGTGTCTACACCCAGGGCAAGGAGCACCAGGGCCCCAAGTTCCTCGTTTTCTTTAAAATCGACAAGGAGCTGCCGCTGATCGGGCCGGGCGAGGAAACAGAATAGCCCCTGACAACCATAGTGAGTGGCGATGTTCGCCACTCCTATTTCTTATCTCAGTATGCTAAGGTTCAGGATATCCTGCATTAAGAAAAAGTGATTGTCCCGAGAGAAAAGTTCACAATCATTTTGAATCGCGTTCTGGGCGATTATCAGATCTGGAATGCCAACGCCATTCATTCCATTTTTCAAGCATTTGTATTGATACTCGATTATCTCATTCCAATCGATCGACAGATTCAACCTTTTGATACGCCATAACAAGGAAATTAACTTTTTTTGATTTCGGATCTTTAGAAATGGTACAAGTTCGGCCAGAATAAGATCATTCGTGACAATAAGATTCTCATCTATAAAAAAATCAAGCTTTTGAGAAAAATTTCCATCCCTTAAGTATTCAATCCATATTGAGGTGTCCACTAATACCGACATTAACGTCCTCTGATTGTGCTTAAGTCGATGTCTAAATCAATTTTGCCTTTGTACTGCTTTAACTCAGAAATTTTTGATTTCCGTATCAATTCCTCCAAGGCGGTAATGATGGCTTTTGTTTTGGTATTTACATGGGCTGCCTTCATAGCCTCATTCAATAAATCCTCAGGTAGATCAAGGGTTGTTCTCATGGCCCGGCCTCCTTTATGCATTATGCATAAACATGTCACCTTGTGCATATAATGTCAACTGGCAGGGACGATATACGCAGGGCAACTGCAAAACCAGTACCACCCGCCGGTTCTCCCAGAGGGTATCCACGGCCACGGCCTCACCCTCCAGGTCGTTTATCGTCAGGTCTCTGAAAATGCCTTTTTGAAAACTGTTCGGCAATGCTCCCTTTGAAAATATGCTTGCATGAGCCATCTTTATTATTCATATTAATGAGCATAATAAAGGAAAAAAAGGCAATGAAGGTAACATTTACGGCAAAAAGAGGGATTACGGCAGAACAGTTCGTCGATATCCTGAAACGCTCTACGTTGGCCGAGCGGCGCCCCGTTGAAGACGCCGCATGCATTGAAGGCATGATCCGGCACGCGAACCTGACGGTCACGGCTTGGGAGGGCGAAATGCTGATCGGCATCGCCAGGTCTGTCACCGACTTCCACTTCGCCTGCTATCTCTCCGATTTGGCAGTCGACGCCGCCTATCAGCATGCAGGAATTGGCCGCGAACTCATCCGGCGGACCCAGGGCGAGCTTGGACCACGCTGCAAAATTCGGCTCATCAGTGCACCCGCTGCGATGGGGTACTATCCCAAACTCGGATTTACGCAGAATATGCAGTGTTGGGAACTTTCACCGCCCCGTCCCAGGTAGGACGCCCTTGCAATCCAGCGGCTCATTTGAATGTGTTCCGTAAATTATAGACAAAAAATTTCAATTGAACATCACTTTGACAGGGTCTCGGAGCTGGACTATCATGGGGTCAATGTCCGCCATGGGCCTGAATTAAACACAACTAAAGGCGGATGGGAGCGGCGGCGGCCGGTTCCCCCGGAATGCGCGGGAGGCGTTATGACCGAGACCATCAAGATAGGCATCAGCAGCTGCTTGCTGGGCAATCCGGTGCGCTATGACGGCGGCCACAAGCTGGATCGTTTTATCAAGGATACCCTGGGCCAGTATATGCAGTTCGTGCCGGTCTGCCCGGAGGTGGAGTGCGGGCTTCCGGTGCCCCGGGAGAGCATGCGCCTGGTGGGCGACGCGGCGGCGCCGCGCTTGTTAACATCCCGCTCCGGCCTCGATCACACCGAGCGGATGCAAAACTGGGTGCAGGGACGGTTGGCGCAACTGGCTGAAGAGGGTTTGTGCGGCTTTATTTTCAAGAAAGATTCGCCCAGCAGTGGCATGTGGCGCGTCAAGGTGTACAACGCCGACGGTATGCCGGCCAAGTCCGGCAGCGGGCTTTTTGCCCGGGCGTTCCATGAGCGTTTTCCCCGCATTCCGGTGGAAGAGGAGGGGCGGCTGCACGATCCGAAGCTGCGGGAAAACTTCATCGAAAATATCTTCGCGCTGCGACGCTGGCGGGCTTCGCTGGCCGAAGGGCGCCAATTGGGCCGGCTGGTGGCGTTTCATACCCGTGAAAAGCTTCTGATGATGGCCCACAGCCCCAATCATTACCGGGATCTGGGCAAGCTGGTGGCCGGAGGCAAGGGCCGGCCCCTCGATGCCCTCTATGACGATTACGAACGGCTCTTCGTGGAGGCGCTGGCCCTGAAGACCACGCCGGCCAAGAATGTGAATGTGCTGCAGCACCTGCTGGGCTACTTCAAGAAGGATCTCGATGCGGCCGAAAAGCAGGAGATGCTGGAGATCATCGGCCAGTACCGCCAGGGCCACCTGCCCATGATCGTACCCATCACCCTGATCAACCACTATGTGCGCAAGTATGACCAGGCGTACCTGGCCGGGCAGACTTACCTCAACCCCCACCCCGTTGCCCTGCAGCTGCGCAACCATGTGTGAAGCGACGCTTTCATGATAGTTACCCGACAAAAAAAAGCCTCTGACAAGGCCGGCGCCTCGCCCGGAACCCTGGTGCATATCGGCGAACAGAAAAGCGACCAGGTGCGCCTGAGTGTCATCGATTATGATGAGGACGACATCGATGAACGCATCGACATCCCGCTGGAAGCGGCCCTGGCCTGCTGCGATGGGGTGCGCAACTCCTGGTTGAATGTGGACGGCATCCACGATGTGCGGATACTCGCGCATATCGGTGACCACTTCAAACTTCACCCTTTGACCCAGGAAGACATTCTGCACACCGCGCAGCGCCCGAAAATGGAGCGTTTCGACCACTACCTTTACATCGTCCTGCCCATGCTGCGCTACCTGCCCGACGATGGCCGGGTGGTCTCCGAGCAGGTGAGCCTGATCCTGACCCCCCGCGTCCTCATCTCTTTCCAGGAATCGCAAGGCGATGTATTCACGCCGGTGCGCGAACGCCTGCACAAAAACCGCGGCCGCATCCGCAGCGCCGGGTGTGATTACCTGACCTACGCGCTGGTGGATGCCATCGTGGACCACTATTTCGTCATTCTGGAGCAGATCGGGGCCCAGATCGAGGTGCTGGAAGAAGAGACCATTGAAGACCCCAAAGCGGAGATCCTGCACCGTACTCACGAGCTGAAACGGGAAGTGATCGCCCTGCGCAAGCAGATCTGGCCATTGCGCGAGGTGATCGCCGCTCTCTCCCGGCAGGATTCCGGGCTGATCGACCCCGGCACCAGCATTTTCTTCCGCGATGTGCACGACCACACGATTCAGATCATCGATACCATCGAATCGCAGCGCGACCTGCTGTCGAGCCTGCTCGAGCTCTATCTGACCACGATCAGCAACCGCATGAGCGAGGTGATGAAAACCCTGACCATCATCGCCACCATTTTCATTCCCCTGACCTTCATTGCGGGTGTTTACGGAATGAACTTCCGGATCATGCCGGAGCTGGAGTGGCGCTGGGGATATCTCTTCGCCCTGGGTATCATGGCGGTCACGGCGGGGGTCTTGATTGCCTATTTCAAGAAGAAAAACTGGTTGTAGATGTTCTTTTATGCAAAGAAGGCCGAGCGGGTCGCGCTGACCGGGGATATGGCAGTGCTTCCTTCCGATGGATCCAGGCCGGACAACCTGAAAGGACGCTGCCGATGATCCGTTTCGGTCTGTGTTGCATCTTCCGCGAGGCGCCCATTCGGTTTCGGCGGGCTACGGCCAAACACCTCTTGTCCAAGCCCCCGGCGGAGCGATTGACGACGCTGTCCGCCATCTGCCGGCACAACGCTGAAGCCCTGCACCAGGCGCTTCTTTTTTGCCAGGCAAACGGGATTGGCGGCTTCCGCATCAACAGCCAGATCCTGCCCCTCAAGACCCACCCCGAGGTGGGCTATGCCATGGCCGATCTACCCGGCGGCGACGAGATTGTCGATCAGTTTCGGCGGTGCGGCCGTTTTAGCCGGCGCCACCACATTCGCACCAGCTTCCATCCCGACCAGTTCATCGTGCTCAACTCACCGAACCCGGATGTGGTCCACCGCTCAATGGCCGACCTCGCATACCAGACCGAGGTGGCCCGATGGGTGAATGCCGATGTGATCAACCTCCATGGCGGCGGTGCCTACGGGGACAAGAAGGCGGCGCTCCGACGGCTGGTGCGCGTCATCGGCAAACTGCCGACGGCGGTGCGCAACCGCCTGAGCCTGGAAAACGACGACCGAGTGTTCACCCCTGCGGATCTGCTGCCCGTTTGCCGCCAGGCGGGGGTCCCACTGGTTTATGATGTGCATCACCACCGTTGCCTGCCCGACGGCCGGACGGTGGCCGACGTTACGGGAGAGGCCTTGGAAACCTGGCCGCGAGAGCCGCTTTTCCACCTTTCCAGCCCCCTGCATCGCAACGGTGGCGGACCCTGCGGGCCACACCACGATTTTATCGATCCGTCCGATTTTCCCTGCGAATGGCGCACGCTCGATCTGACCGTGGAGATTGAGGCCAAGGCCAAGGAGATCGCCATACTGCGTTTGATGCAAACACTGCCCGACGATCTGAAACACCGTTGCGCCTAAGTGGTCGCCGGATAGTTGATCTCTTTCAAGGTGGCCATAATCTTGTCCCGTGTCGCAGGGGCATCGAATTCCACCGTGACCGATTTGTCATTGATATTTCCCGCTACGCTTGAGACACCCGGCACCTCCTTCAACTCGTTCTCGATGGTCCGGGTGCAATGGCCGCAAGAAATTTTTGGGATTTTGAAAGTTTGTTTTTCCATGCATATCCCTCCTCATTTTCTGGACGCACCAGTGACCGCATGCGCTGCCCCACCGGCGGACAATGACTTGATGGTAATTTAACACCTTATCAAGCCATGTCCATGGTTTTTTCTCTAAGGGCCGCACGTATGGGGTCACCTCGACGCTTGAAAGCGGCTATTCGACGATTTCCAGCACGGTATGTCTTTTCTCCTTAGCCGAAACCGCATTCAATATGGTCCGCAGCGCACCGGCGGTCCGCCCCTGCTTGCCGATGATTTTGCCAATGTCCTGCTTGGCTACCTTGAGCTCAAGTATGGACGTATGCGTTCCTCCCACTTCATTGACAGATACGACTTCCGGTTGATCGACCAAAGCGCGCGCGATAACTTCAATGATTTCTTTCATAGCGAAACTCCTGGATTTCGGTTAGACGTCAAATGAACCAAGTGATGATCAGAGCTATAACAAACGCTGCAATGTAACCTTTTGGACGGGCAAGGAGAGGTTATCCGTTGCCCGGCGGGAGGCATCAGATCCTGAGTTGTGACGCTTATTTCTTGACGTTCAGATTGTTTTTTACGGAA
>JAGTVD010000006.1 GCA_018224505.1 Desulfatitalea sp.
CCTCGCGCGGCCCTGATGCGGCCGGGGTGTTCCTGCAAGGTCCGGTCGCCCTGGGGCATCGGCGCCTTAAAATAATCGATTTGAGTGACAAGGCCCAACAACCCATGGTGGATGCCTTTCTGGGTTTGAGCATTATATACAATGGCGCCATCTACAATTATCAGGCGTTGCGCCAAGAGCTGGAAGGCAAGGGGTACAGCTTCTTTTCCAACGGTGATACGGAAGTGGTTCTCAAAGCCTACCACCACTGGGGTGAACACTGTGTGGAGCACTTCAATGGCATGTTCGCTTTCTGTATTCTGCACCGTGACGATGGTCATCTCTTTCTGGCGCGCGATCGATTGGGCATCAAGCCACTTTATTACACCCTGGATCGGGACCGTTTTTGCTTCGCATCGACTTTGCCGGCGTTGCTGACACAAGATCGGATCGACACGCGGATCGACCCGGTGGCGCTCAATTACTATCTGACGTTTCATTCGGTGGTGCCGCCGCCCCATACGTTGCTCCAAGGGGTGCGCAAACTGGCGCCGGCCACCACCATGACCGTGACCCCGGACGGCCAAACCGCTTCCAGAGTCTACTGGGAGCTGCAGTTCGGACAAAATGCACAGGAGGCGCAATATAGCGAAGCCGATTGGGGGCGATTGGTGCGTCAGCAGATCGAGGCCGCGGTCCAGCGCCGGTTGACGGCCGATGTGCCCGTGGGGGTGTTGTTGTCCGGCGGAATCGATTCAAGTCTGTTGGTGGGGCTGTTGTCCCGGGCCGGTGCCAAGGATCTGAACACCTTTTCCATCGGCTTTGAAGCCGCTGGCGGTGAGAGTGGTGACGAGTTTCAGTACTCCGATTTGATTGCTGAGCATTTCGGCACCCGCCACCACAAGATCCAGGTGGACACCCGGCGCGTTCTGCCGGCCCTGGACCCCTGTATCCAGGCCATGAGCGAACCGATGATGAGCCATGACTGCATCGGTTTCTACCTGCTCAGCGAAGAGGTCGCCCGCCACACAAAGGTGGTCCAGAGCGGGCAAGGGGCCGATGAGGTGTTCGGTGGCTACTACTGGTACCCCCCATTGGTTCACAGTACCGATCCCGTGGAAGATTATGCCCGCGCGTTTTTTGACCGCGGCTACGAAGAGTACAAGAGTATGGTACATGCCGAATATCACCAGGGGGATTGGAGCCGCATGCTGGTCAGGCGTTTGTTCGAGCAGGATCAAGTCATGGCGCCTGTGGACAAGGCATTGAAGATGGACACCACGGTCATGCTGGTGGATGATCCGGTCAAGCGGGTGGACAACATGACCATGGCCTGGGGCCTGGAAGCCCGGGTCCCGTTTCTGGACCACACATTGGTGGAACTGGCCGCCCGCATACCGGCGCCGCTCAAATTGAACAGCGGCGGCAAGCACATACTCAAGGAGATATCACGGGAAATTCTTCCCGCGGCGGTCATTGACCGTCCCAAAGGCTATTTTCCGGTGCCGGCCCTCAAGTACCTGAAAGGCGAATATCTGGACTTTGTGACCGATACACTGACCAGCACCAAGGCCCGGCAGCGCAACCTGTTCGATCCGGCCTATGTTCAGATGCTGCTCAACGATCCCCGGGGGCACCATACGCCCCTGAGGGGATCCAAACTCTGGCAAATTGCATTGCTGGAACGTTGGTTGACGGTGCACGGCATTTAAGTGTCAGTGAACCCTGGAGGCCATCCATGGAAAAACATTCACATACCAGTGGGCGCATGGACCGCATGCACTCACCGACGTTGAGGAACTGGGAACGGCCGCGCAAACCTTCCTATGACCAGATACAACCCAATACCTGCGTGGATATGGGGTGGGGTCGCATTATTTTCGGTCAGACCTTCGAGAACAAAGATGTCCTCTTCAACGCCATGAACAGTGAGGCGCCCGGACAGCGCGACATCACCTTCTATTTGCGCGACCCGCATGTGCTGCTGGCCATGGCGCCGGACCGCTTCTTCCTGGATCCTTCCCACACTTACCGGATCTGGTCGCACGACTACCGGCCGCGGAAAACGAGAAGCCAGAGTTTTACGGTGCGGCGTGTATCCACCCGCGCACATGTCGAGGAGATGAACAAGATATACCGCTGCCGGCACATGGTGACCTGTGATCCCGATTTCATCCTCGATTACCATGCCACCAAGCTGCGCACCTATATGGTGGCTGAAACGGTCCACGACCAGCGTATTGTGGGCACCGTTACCGGTGTGGACCATGTGGAGGCTTTCAGCGACCCGGAAAAGGGTGCCAGCTTGTGGTCTCTGGCAGTGGACCCCAAGGCGGATGCGCCAGGGGTGGGTGAAGCCCTGCTGCGCCATCTGGTCGAGCACTATTTCACGCGGGGACGCAACTATGTGGACCTGTCCGTGATACACGACAACCAGGAGGCGATCAATCTCTATGAAAAGATCGGATTCCAGCGCGTGCCGGTTTTTTGCGTCAAACGTAAAAACCCGATCAACGAAAAGCTCTATATGGCCCAACCGCCCGACGGCGCACTCAACCCGTATGCCCGCATCATCATTGATGAAGCCCGACGACGGGGGATAGGAGTGGAAGTGATCGACGAGGAGGCGGCCATATTCACCCTCAACCTGGGCGGCCGCACGGTTTACTGTCGTGAATCGCTCACCGATTTAACCTCCGCCGTGGCCATGCTGCGTTGTGACGACAAGCGGTTGACCCACCGGGCACTCAAGCGGGCCGGTTTGCGGGTGCCGCGCCAGTTCGCGCCGGGTACCGATCAAGACAACCAGGCGGTGCTCGAGCAGTTGTCGCGGGTGGTGGTCAAGCCGGCGCGCGGCGAGCAGGGCATGGGAATCAGTGTGGATATACGGGATGCGGATGCCTTGTCCAAGGCCCTTGCCCTGGCGGCGGATGTCTGCCCGGACGTCATTATCGAGGAGTATGTGGAAGGTCAGGACCTGCGGGTCATCGTGCTGGGTTTTAAGTTCGTGGCGGCGGCCGTGCGCCGGCCGCCGCAGGTCACCGGCACTGGCCAGCATAGCGTGGCGCAGCTCATCGAGAAGTACAACCGCCGGCGCATGGCTGCCACCGGCGGCGAAAGCCAGGTCCCCCTGGACAAGGAGACGCTGCGGTGCGTCGGGATGGTCGGTTTCGGGATGGATGATGTGCCGGCCGACGGGCAGACCTTGCAACTGCGCAAAGCGGCCAATCTGCATACCGGTGGCACCATTCACGATGTTACCGGAGAGATCCATCCGGCTTTGGTTGAAGCGTCGGAAAAGGCAGCCTTGGCACTCAATATCCCGGTCACCGGCCTGGACCTTTGTGTGCCGGATTTGAACGCCCCGGACTACCATATCATCGAAGCCAATGAGCGGCCCGGGCTGGCCAACCACGAACCCCAACCGGTCACCGAACGCTTTATCGACTTGCTTTTCCCCGAAACGGCGGGACAATTCTCGGTTTGATAAATTGACAGCCAAACGATGATCGACAAACGGATCAGGAGGACTCGCGAAACGATGGTGCCTGTTGAAATCGATATGGATTACTTGCAGACGACACTGATCGACCTGCTCAACATTCCCAGCCCCTCCGGCTACTCGGACCAAGTGGTGCACTATGTGGGCGAAGCGCTCAAGCGCCTGGAGATCGAATTCAGTGTAACAAGACGGGGCGCTATCCGGGCCTGTCTGGCCGGTACCAACGGCAAGCTGGAAAGGGCGGTGTGCGTGCATCTGGACACGTTGGGCGCCATGAGCCGCATGCTCAAGTCCAATGGCCGCCTGGCCCTGGCGCCGGTGGGGACCTGGTCCAGCCGGTTCGCCGAGGGTGGCCGGGTGACCATATTCAAACGCAACGGGCAGAGCGCCCGGGGTACCGTGATGCCCTTGTTGGCCTCCGGCCACGTCTACAACGAGCAGGTGGACACACAGCCCATCGATTGGGACCATATTGAAGTGCGCGTGGATGAGAAGTGCCTCACGGCGTCCGGTTTGAAGGCCGCCGGATTCAGTGTCGGGGATTTCATCGCCTTCGATGCCGCTCCTGAAATCACCCCCTCCGGCTATGTGTGCGCCCGGCACCTGGACGACAAGGCCGGTGTAGCTGTCCTGTTGGCCACGGCCAAAGCGGTCAAAGCGGCCGGTATCGCCCTGCCCACCGATTGCTACCTGCTTTTTACCATCGCCGAGGAGGTGGGGTCGGGCGCTTCTTCGATCATTTACGGCGATGTGGCCGAAATGGTGGTTATCGACCATGCGCCGGTATCCGACGGTCAAAATTCCACCGAACACGGTGTCACCATCGCGATGATGGACCAGACAGGCCCCTTCGATTATCACCTGAGCCACAAGCTGATCGATCTGTGCGAGGTCCATCGCATCCCCCACTGCACGGATGTGTTCCGCTACTATCGCTCCGATTCGGCATCGGCCATTGAGGCGGGCAACGACACCCGTACGGCCCTGATCGGCTTCGGCCTGGACGGGTCCCACGGAAACGAGCGCACCCATCTGGACTCCCTGAAGGCAGTGGCCCAGCTGGTGGGATTCTACATGCAGAGCGCGCCCACCTTCATGCGCGACAAAGACGAACTGGCGCCTCTGGAGGGCTTCCCCCACCAGCCGTCGCGGGACGTGATCAAGATCACGACTTGATGGTGCCCACCCGGCCACCGGTATTACCGCCCCGATTCCCAAAACCTTTCGGGCCCCTTGAATTAATCTCCATCGAAGGCTATATTTGCGCTTTACGATGACAAGGAGGTGTTGCAGATCATGAAGCTACTGGATATTTGTGATATTGAAACCTGGCAGGCGCTTGAAGACGAGATTTATGAGCGGTCCGGTCTAAACCCGGCTGTCTTCAACCCCGAGGGAATACGCATCATCCAAAAACCCCGGTGGCCCAACCGCCTGTGCCCGGAAATCAAAGCGACCCCCAAAGGGCAAAGCTTTATTTGCGCCACCGCCCATATGAACCTTGCCAACATGGCCCGTCAAAGCCGCCAGGCGGTGATCGAAGAGTGCGACGCGGGCATGCTCAAGATTGTGGTGCCGATCTTCGTCAACGACACGTTTGTTGGCGCCGCCGGCGGATGCGGACTCATTCTCGGAGATGGCGAGGTGGAGACTTTCCTGATCAACAAAATCACGGAAATAGATGCCGACCGCGTGGAAACCCTGGCCGGCGAGGTGACCGCCATTCCCATGGAAAAAGCCCGCGATTTGGCTGACTTGATTCAAAAACGGATAGAACAGATTGTGGCGGCACACCTGGCGCGGCAAGCCGACACGGCCAATCCTTGAATCGCCCGATTGGCCCCACATCACCCGCTGTCGAACGCGCACCATCATCCACACCATGAGCCTTGCGACACCTCAGATCTGGCTGGCCCCATTAAGGGGATTGACCGGCGCTCTCTTTCGTAACACCTATGCCGAGTTTTTCGATGGGATCGATGGGGCTGTCACGCCTTTCCTCACCACCATCCAGGGGGTGCGCATCAAGCCGAGCCAGCTTGGGGAGGTGCTGCCGGCCAACAACACGCGCATTCCCGCCGTGCCCCAGATCATCAGTAAAAACCCGGATAACTTTGTGTCCCTGGCAACGGCGCTGCATCATCTGGGGTACGATACCGTCAACTGGAATCTGGGCTGCCCCTTTGCCCGAGTGGCTCAGAAGCAGCGGGGTTCGGGAATGTTGCCCCATCCGGATCGCATCGACGCCTTTCTGGACAAGGCCATGGGTGCCATTGCCGTCCAGGTGAGCATCAAACTGCGGCTGGGGCGCCACCACCCGCAAGAGATTCTGTCATTGCTTCCGGTTTTCAACCGCTACCCCCTCCAGTCGTTGATCATCCATCCGCGAACCGGTGTGCAGATGTATACCGGGCGTCCCGACCTGGATCTCTTTGAACGCTGCCTGGGACAATGCCGCCATCCTGTGA
>JAGTVD010000007.1 GCA_018224505.1 Desulfatitalea sp.
CGGGTGCCGGCCCATGTGACGGTGATTACCGCCGCGGATATCCAGCGCACCACGGCGCAGAACGTGCCGGAAGTGCTGCGTTCGCTGGCAGGGGTGAACGCCATCGACATCAGCGGCAATCAACGCAATTACAATATCGATTTGCGCGGTTATGGTGAAAGTGCGCCTCTGAACATCCTGCTGCTGGTCGATGGCCGGCGCATCAACCTGCCCGACCTGTCCGGTCCTGATTGGAATCTGATTCCCCTGGAGCGTATCGAACGCATCGAAGTGATTCGCGGCAGCCGCGGCAACCTGCTCTATGGGGACAACGCCACTTCAGGCGTCATCAACATCATAACCAAAGAGGGGCGCGATTTGGAAGGCCAGTTGTCCGCCAGCTACGGCAGCTATGACACCTTCCGGGGCAGCGCATCGGCTGGCGGGGCCCAAGGCCCCATTGCCATTGACCTTTCAACCAGCTATTTGGATTCAAAGGGATACCGGGACAACAGCGACAGTGATACCAAGGACGTGGGGCTCAATCTCAGGATCGATCCCACTGATAAAATGCGGCTGCACTTCAGTTCAGGCTACCACTACGATGATGTCCGCAATCCCGGCGCTTTACTGCAAAGTGAACTGGATAGCGGCACGCGCCGAACGGCGACAACCCACCCGCTCGATTTCGACAAAACCAAAGACTACTATGTAAAAGCCGGCCTGGAGCTGGACATGTTGACCGATGACACCTTCAAATTGGAAACCTCATTCAGGCGCCGTGATAAATCGAGTTACGGCACCTATTCCGGTGGATATTGGTTTGATGCCGACACGCAGTCGGATATTGTGACCGTTTCTCCGCAAATGATTTTTCGATCCGATTTTGACCAGGTGGCCAACACCATCATCCTCGGCATCGACCACACCCAAGCCGAGCAGGACTATGACAGCACAAGCGGTTTCGGACCGATCCGCGCATCCCTGGAAAAGAAAAACACCGGCTATTTCATCTATGATGAATTGCGTATCGGCGATCATTGGGGACTTTCGGGTGGATATCGCTATGATCGGGCCACCTTCAAGTACGATCCGGCCGATGTCCGCAAAAACACGATGGACGAGGAGATTGTATCAGTTGGAATCAATTATGCTTTTAAGGACAACTCCCATCTCTATGCCAGTTTCAACCGCGGGTTTCGCTACCCGGTACTGGACGAGCAGTTTGTCTATGCCACCAGTTCCGTCAACACTGCGCTAAAACCCGAAAATTCAGACAATTATGAGGTGGGCGGCCTGCTGGAACTGGTTCCCGGACTGGCGTTCCGGCTGAGTTTATTCCGAACCAAAACACACGACCAGATTTTTTACAATCCTGCCACCTACAGCAATGAGAACATGGATGGCAAGGTCATTCGCCAGGGGATCGAGACTGGCGTGACATGGTCTGTCAAAAGCCTTCGCCTGGGCGCCGGTTACACTTATACCGACACCGAATTCGACGGTGGCCCTTATGATGGCCAAGAGGTACCTTTCGTACCCCGCAACAGGGCAACCGCATTCATCAACTATGAAATTATCCACGGTCTTACGATCGGTCTGGATGGCATCTACATCGGCAGCAGCTATAGGATCAGTGATTATGGAAATGACTTTCCCAAAGCGGATTCGTACACGGTGATCAACGCCAAGGCGCAATACCAGTGGCGCTGGGTCACATTCTTCGTGGATCTGAACAACCTGTTCAACGAAAAGTATTCCGCCTACAGCGGGTTGAGCTATTTGGATGTTGATCTGTATGAAGCCGGCTACTACCCCTCCCCCGAATTCAACATCCTCGCCGGCGTCACCGTGCGCTTCGGCGGGCGGTAGCGGCCAAGGACGGCGCCATGATGACTTTTTTTTACAAGGGCGGGCCGGTGATGTATCCGCTGCTGGCCTGTTCGTTCATTGTCGCGACGGTGATCGTGGAGCGCGCGGTCTTCTGGATCCGGACCGAATTGCGCCGCAACCGCCCCCTGGTGGACGAGGTACTGGAGTTGTGCCGGGACGGCGACTGGGAGACGGTGCGGCAGAAAACCATGGGGTGCCGGGACTATGTGGTGCGAACGCTGGTCAGCGGCATCCTGCACCGCGAGTTCTCCATGCTCAAGGCCATGGAAGCGGCCGCGGCCGACGAGGTGCAGCGCATGCGCCGTTACATGGGGGCGCTGGACACCATGATCACCGTGGCGCCTTTGCTCGGTATCTTCGGCACGGTGACCGGCATTATCACCTCCTTTGAAATGCTGGGCACCGCCGGCATCGCCCAGCCCGAGGCGGTCACCGCCGGTGTGGCCGAAGCCCTGATCACCACGGCCACCGGCCTGGCCATCGCCATTTTGTCGGTCTTCCCTTACAACTATTTCAACGGGCGGGTGGAACGCGCCACGCTGGAAATCGAGAAGTATGCCACCAGCCTGGAAATCGTTTACGAAAAACTGATGCACGATGAAGATTAAATCCGTTCACCATCGCTCGCCGCGCATCGAAATGCTGCCGCTGATCGACGTGGTGTTCCTGCTGCTGGTGGTCTTTATCTACGCCATGCTCTCCATGGCGGTACACCGGGGCCTGCCCGTGGCCCTGCCCACTTCGGCCGCCGCCCAGCCCGAGACCGAAGCGTTGATCGCCATCACCGTAAGGGCCAATGGTGACATTTTTGTCGACCGCCAACCGGTTCCGCTCGCCGACCTGCGCAGCATACTGTTACGCCTCTCTGAGAAAGACAAGCAGATGGGGGTGCTGCTTTTTGCCGACCGGCAGCTGCCCTACCAGGCACTGTTCCAGGTGCTGGACCGGGTTCAGCAAGCCGGCTTGCATCGTGTCAGTTTGCAGGCCGATCCCGAGCAGGGGCCATGAAACGGTGGATTCTCCCTATTTTCTGCGCCCTGACCGGCCATGCGCTGCTGTTCACCTGCGATCCCGGATGGCAGCGGCCGGCGCTGCGCCTGCC
>JAGTVD010000008.1 GCA_018224505.1 Desulfatitalea sp.
CACCCAAGGCCCTTGCTTCAGCGCTGAACTTTTCCATCAAACGCTCCATCGCCGGGCGGTTATCCTCCGTATAGCGCAAACTGAATGCCGACAGCGTCTTTTTGGACGACCGCGCCTTAACGGACACCTGGGGTATCCGCGCTAATGGATGGAGCGCGGCCATGGCCGCTTCCATGTTTTGATAGCGCTGTTCCGGATCACGGCGGCCGGCGGTGATGATGAATGTGCGCAGCGCTTCGGGCAGATCCGGAACCAAAGCCCTGGGATCCATGACATCCTGTGACAGGTGCAGGTCAAGCAGGGCCTTCAAGTCATCCTCCGGAAACGGCCGACAGCCGGTTACCATCTCAAAAGCGGTGATGCCCAACGCATAAATGTCGGTCCGACCATCCACGGGACCGCCTTCTATCTGCTCCGGCGCCATGTAGGCAGCGGTGCCCAGATTGGAAAAATCCTCCGTACCGATGGGGCAGGAAAGACCGAAATCGAGTACCTTCACATGGTCGTTGGGCTGCACAATGATATTGGAGGGGTTGACGTCCCGGTGAATGATACCATGTCGATGGGCGTAAGCAAGCGCTGCACAGATTTGCGTCAAGTAACGGGTGGCCAGCTTTGGCGTCAGAACCCGCAGGCGCGCAATCCGCTCCTTGAGGGTGTCCCCCTTCAAATACTCCATGATTATGAACAAGGTGCGATAGCGTTCCTCGAAATCATAGACATTGACGATGTGCTCGTGGTCCAAAGCGGCAATGGTTTTAGCTTCGTTGTAGAAACTTGCCAGAAAATCAGGGTGCAGCGCCATGTCGTGGCGCATCATCTTGATGACCACCGGCATGTTCAGGCCCTGGTGGAACCCTTTATAAACGACGCTGAAGGCGCCACGGCCGATGATGTCGCTGGTCACATATTTCCCGATGGTCCGGTAGGCGGTCGGTCGGCGGCTGTCCAGGCGGTCCGCCACCAGCTCGGTGATAAAATCCAGCAGGGCCGGATCTTTTTCGGTGATTTCATCGAACTGGGCCCGGGTCAGGATCCACAGATCCATGTCCGTTTCGGCTTCGACGTGGGCCCGCCGCGGCTCGCCGGTCAATATGCCCAGACCGCCCACGATATCGCCTTCGCCGTAGTGATCCACGGGGTACAGTTCACCATCCTTTTCAACGATCACCAGGCATGACCCGCTCTCGATAATATAGGCCTGTTCTTCCACCGCGTCCTGTACCACAAATCGCTCACCCGCCCTGACGCGCTTGTAGACCATTTTGTCGAAGAAGGGGCTGCGATCCGGTTGGTCGATGAAATGCAGGAATTTGCGGCGCGTCGGGCGTTTACCCTCCTCGGAAAGAACCATTTGATAAAAGTCGCAGTTCAGGCAGGTTGCCCGTTTTTCGGCAAAGGTTCCCTGGGAGCACCCGTCGCAGAAGGTGCCGCTGATCGCCCAACAGATGCGCCCCCCGCATTTGCCATCATTGATCCCATCGAAAGATTGGTCGCTGGCCGCGGGGCAGATGCCGTATTGACCGACCTTGTCACCTCCCGGCTCCCGACCGCAGCACATCACTTCCCAGCAATTGCGTTTGGCTTTCGGCGGACTTTTTGCAGGCGCTTTCTTATCCATATCTGTTACCCCATGTTTTGGAAGACTTGATTGATGGGAGCGATCATACCGGCCACCTTTCACAAACAGACCGAAGCGGAAAACCCCATACCACGATTAATGCACATCCCGTATAGAGTCAAATACAGGATATTGTTTTAACCCCAATGTTGCAACATTGGGGTTAACCCGTTCGCCGGGAATGGCTGCCGCCGAACAGCGCATGTTGACTTGTCAATGCGATGTGCTATTCATTGGGGTAGCGTGTTCAATCGGAATTCAATCGGAATTCAATCGGGTTTCACCCTGTGCGCGCTACCCATCCGATCTCCCCATTGCCATGCGGGAATACACTGTGGATCCGGGCTGTCCCGCATACTGCGCTGATTGACAGGTTGTTTGCACCCCCTGCCCTGCATCCGCAGCTTCCACCATAGGGCACGCGTCTTCACTCATCTGGCGCATTCAGGCCGTCACGACAGATATTTAAAAGGAGGGCGATATGAAACCGATCCATGCTTGGCGACACGCCATGAGCGTCATGCTGCTCCTGGGATTGCTCTGGGCAATGCCGGCGCGGGCCGCATATGACATCAACATGATCATCGCCACGAAAAAGGGTGAGCACTACACCGATACCGAAGAACTCAACGGCTTTCATATAAATCAGCTCGGCTTTTACGGCATCAACACCCTTTTTCCGGCCTCGGAATCCATATGGGCGTCCCTCGACTTCAGCTTGACACCGCCGATTTCATGGACACTGCTGGGTACGGCCTACCAGAGCGATACAGCTTTCCCCATCGCCTTTTCTACCAACGGCGGCTATGCATTCGACCCGGACGAGGGGATTGTCGATATGGACATCCCCGCGGGTTCGCAGCCCGGCCTGGAAGCATACCTCTCCGCAAACCGCCAGGCCATGATCGTGCGGCATGCAACCACCGATGACCCGGAGGGGCCGGTCCTCAAAATCGGCTTGGCGCTCAAAAGCGGCTCCGAAGCCTATGGCAACGGCCATTTGAATGGCACCTATCACTTCAGAGGCAAAGAGTTTCTCAACTTTCATGCCGCTGACATGGAAGCCAGCATCCTGTGGGGGACCATGACCTTCGATGGCAATGGCGAATGGGAGACATCCCTCAGTCTGCTCAGCAGCAGCACGGGCAACGTGCCCGTGAATGTAACCGCCGGCGGCTTCTACACGGTAGCAACCAATGGCGCGCTCACCCTCGTTTTCGATGGCGGCCCGACCCTGCATGGTCACCTCTCCGCGGATACCGAGATTTTTGTCCTGAGTATCGGCGAGCAAGTCGAAACAGAACCGGCGCCAAGGGCCAACAGCCTGCTGGTGGGCATGAAGACCGCAAACGGGGACCATGCGGCAAGCGATCTGGACGGTGACTTTGTTTATAGCGAACTGCAGGTGTATAACATCGAGGCCTCATCCGCCGCCGATCGGGACGGATCGGTGGCCTGGGGCACCATTTCATTCGACGGGTCCGGTGGATTCACCGGCCTCTTCAATGCGCTGAATGCCCAAACCGGGACGACCGCCAGTAACAACCAGGTCACCGGCACCTACGCGCTTGCAACCAACGGCGACCTTGAACTCACCATCACCGAACGCAATGGCGAACCGACCACCCAGATCTTCAACGGGCACCTGTCCAGCGATGGCCAGGTCATGGTGTTGACCCGGATCGAGGATGTGGCAGCGCCGGATGATGATGACGGCGATGATGACGACGGGTCCGGCGGCGACGGGGGGAGCAGCGGGGGTGGCGGCTCGGGCGGCGGAGGGTGTTTTATCGGCGCGCTGTGGTAGAATGCAGGGTACAAAAGTCCACAATGCTTCGGACGTGAATGGCCACGCAAACACCACCAGGGCGATCGCATGTAAATTCATGCATGATACATCTACTGGGCAGCTGATCCGTCACCTTTTTTTGCACGGCAGGAGGTGCTCCCGGCTGCGGGGGTGGGGCGCTGTATCCGCAATGGGGTTTTAGTGACGCTTGGGGGTGTGCGCAGGGTTGTTCGGCCCGCACTGTCTGAACGCAGTGAGTTTGCGGG
>JAGTVD010000009.1 GCA_018224505.1 Desulfatitalea sp.
CACACCCCTTAGCGGCACTTGAACCCCCGTTGCGTGCAGCGCCCCTCCCCCGCTACCGGGTGCACCGGCTTAACGACCACTACAGTTAGCCGCGTCATCTCTTTGGGGTACATGCATGATCCAGGGCAACCCCCATCTTCCCTTTGACATCGCCACCGGTTTCTACCTATAATAGCTGCTTGAAAACACTCACACAATTAAACGTTTAAAAGCTGGTTCCGAAGGGGCCGTGGGAACAGTCAAGATGGATCAACAGCTGGTGGACCAAACGCTGACCGGCGACAGTGACGAGATTGCCGATCTTAAGCTGAACATTTCCATTTTAGAAGGGTTTATCGAGTTGGCCCGCCAACTGGAAATCCTGCCCGACACCAACAAGCGCTTCTATGAAGAGTCCCGTAGCCTCTACCAGGCTACCTGCACGGGACGTTCCATCAGCGACCTGGAAGCGTTGTTGTCCAAATTTTTCGGCCCACCGGTGAAACCCGCCGGAAAAGCGCTGCCCCGCAAATTGCGAAAAAACGCATCGGTCAAATACCTCGGTGGTATCGAAAAGGACCAGTCGCTCTTCTTGCTGCCGCTGAATACCGGTGAGTTTTACGGTGCCTTATGGCCCTGGCGCCGCAACAAGGCGAAGATCGAAATTCACATGGGGTATTGCTCCGACTGGATGAGTGACGCCCACTACCAACAGCTCGACACCTTGGTCAAACGCAGTCTGAGCCACAGCGCTTTCCAGCATATGGATGCTCAGGTGGGCGGTCAGATTCGTGGTATCGGGCTGCCCTCCTTTTTACAAATGGCGGAATTGGAGCAGTCCACCTTTACCTTGCGCATTACCTCGGCGGGTCGCGTCGGACAACTGCATGTCGCCGAGGGACAGCTGGTGGCCGCCGAAACCAGCCATTGGACCGGCCGGGAAGCCGCCTACCGAATTATCAGTTGGGACGATGCCAGCATCGAAATTGAACCGGCCGACCCATCCCGAAAAAATGAGATCAATCAGCCCTTGATGCACATGCTCATGGAGAGCTTGAAGCTCAAGGATGAAATCACCAGCAGTGCCGAAGCGCCGCCGGCACCACCCGAGCCCAAAGCCCGCCGACCGAAACCCGCTGGATCCAAGCCGGCCAAACGCCTGGTGCGGTTAGAACGTCCGCCCGAGCCGCGGCCGCCGCGGCGGCGCATTCGGCTGCTCACAGCCTTTGTCTTTCTTTTGGGGGCCCTGGTCATTCTGGGAAGCGGCGCCGTAGTGGGCCTCTACGTGATGCAGCACCGCACCACCGCCGACCGCTATGCCCAACTCATCGTCCAGGTGGATCAAACAGAGTCCCTGGAGCGCCAACGGTCGTTGTTGGAAAGCTATTTGGCCGATAACCCCGAGTCGCCCCATGCACCCGATATCCAATCGCGTATCAATGAGATTAAGGCGGGTATCGAGGCCCGTGATTTCGAACAGACCACCCTTGAAGTCAGTTCCCTCCCGGTGGATGAGAGTTATGAAGAGAAGGCGCTGGCCCTGTATACCGCTTTTTTGGAAAAATACCCCGACAGCCGGTATGCCGGACGCATCAACACTGCCATCGGTGAAATCAAGAACCTGCTGGACCAGTTTTACTATGAAGAGTTGCGGCGGGCCGCGCGCCTGGACTACACTCAGCGGCTGACCGTATATCGCCAATATCTGGATCGGTTTCCGGATGGGCGCTACCAGGCGGATGTCAATTTTCTAATCCTACAGATGGGCGAGCAATACCTCGATTTTTTAAAGACGGAAGATGAACGGTGTGACCAGCAGAAGCGGTGGGAGCCCTGCATTCAGCGCTATCAGCTGTTTATCGAGAGCCATGAGGGCATTGCACTGGCCGCGGAAGCCCAACGGCGCATGAATGCCCTGAAGGACAAGGCGGATCTGGCCCGTTTGCGCAAGGTCGCCGAGGAGTCCGGCACCAATTTAGGCGCGGCGGTGACAGCTTATGAGCGCTACCTGGCCGAGAATCCCGCCACGACCCAGAAACAGGCCATCGAGGCGGAGTTGAGCGCTTTGCGATCCGATCTGCAATCCCATCTCCGTTGGACTGCGGTTGAGCAGTACGCCACCGATTCGCGCCATAACGTATTGGAGCGTATCCAGCGCCTGGAGCGCTATCTGCAGGACAACCGGTCAAGCCGTCATGCCCCGGAGGCCCAGAGCCTGCTCAACGAGTTGGCATCCCAACGGCAACAGGCGCTGAGACAGCGTCAGTCGGAAATGCGCCGCCAGGAGGATGAGACCCGTCGACAGCAGGAGCAAGCCCGCATGGCTGAACAGCAAAGGCGGGTGCAACAGCTGCAGGCCGAGGTGGAGCGGCGGCTCAGCGGCTCGGCGCGCTATCGATCCAATGGCGACGGCACGGTGACCGATGGGACTACCGGTTTGATCTGGACACTTCTCGACTCCCAGCAAACCCGGGGTAACTGCATGGATTATGCGTCGACCCGGCAATATGTTCAGAGCCTGAGAACCGGCGGCTATGGCGACTGGCGCATGCCATCGGCCAATGAGTTGGCGGCCCTGTACAAGCAGACTCCTTATTTCCCCGGTGCCGGTGCTGAATGGTACTGGACCGCCGAGGCTTACGTCCGTGGGCATCATGCGGTTGCGGATGTGGTGACGACTCGGGCGGAATCGGTTTTTATCAGGGAAAACCGCAGCCAGGATGCCTGCGGTGCCGTTCGGGCCGTCCGGCGCTGACGGTCGCCTCCAGAATTTGATTGAAAATTGAGTCGGAACGTATTATAGCGGGCGGAATATTTTTCGGAAAATGCCAGAGGGGGTTGAACATGCGAAAAAGTTTGTGGATGTTGGCAGCAGCGTTGTTGATCGTCCTGGGTTTGATTTGGGGGCCGGTTTCGGCTGCGAAGGAAAAAGAGATGTGTGTTCCCATGGGTGACATCCTTCTGGAGCCCCTGACCGCGGAAGCCAAGCGGGCCTCCGTCACCTTCCCCCATGCGGTCCATTTCGGCTACAGTTGCAAGGAGTGCCACCACACGTGGGACCAGGTGTCGCCCATCGGCAGCTGCAGTGCGGCGGGATGCCACGATGTCGCCGAACCCCCCATGGACGAAGAGGGCAAGCCGTCACGGGATCGGCTCTTGCAGATTCAATACCATAAGAATGCATTTCACTCGATGTGTATTGGCTGCCATCAGGATATCAAACGGGCAAACGAGAAATTGCTGTCTTCACGACGGCCGGACGCAGGCCAGGTGGCCCCCACCGGCCCCACCGGCTGTGTCCAGTGCCACCCTGCCGATTAGGGTCCCGGAAGGAATTGGCGTCGCACCACCCGTAATCGCCTAATCGTTCGCGTTTCATTAGAACACAAAAGCCTCCCACACCATTCGGGTGTGGGAGGCTTTTCTTTTTTGCTATTGGTTTGGCTGGCTCAATCGTGGGTGCGCAAAGTGATCGAGACAGCGCCATTTTGATGCAGACTAAGGCCGTTTGAGCATGATGCCACGATCAAAGATCTCGTAAGCGGTTTTCAACGTTGCCTTCAAGTGATCCTTCTGGTCATCGATAATCTTCTTGCTCGATTCCCACAGCACCACTCCGGCGAAAATGCCCCATGTGATATCGGACATCGCCACCGGATGGCGATCGATGAACAGACCCTGTTCGATTCCCTCTTCAAACACCTTGGCAATGGCCCCAATGGAGTTGCGGGACAGCTCCTTGATTTCATCGATCAGATCGTCCGACAGGTTTTTCAAGGTTTCGCTGGATTGCAAATGAAACATGTTGATGATGATCAACGGATCGAAATCGTACACATCGAACATCACATCCTTGAGGGCATCCAGCTTTTGCCAGGGATCCAGCTCCTGTTGATTGATCACATGCGATATGCGGATGTGCAGATATTGCAGGATGCGCAATGACAAGGAGGCGTACAGTTCCTCTTTGTTTTTAAAATAGAGATAGAGTGTGCCGGGACTCAACTCGGCCTCCTTGGCGATATCTTCCATGGTGGCTTTGTTGAAGCCTTTTTCCGAGAAGACCCTTTTGGCCGCCACGACAATCTGTTGGCGCCGGCGCTCTTTTTCCCTCTCCTTACGTTCTTGAATTCCCATTGTTCGCTTCCTGTCTAATCTATCTGTCCCGTTATCGGGACATATTCGGCGGCAAAGCCGTCCTTTTTGCGTGGTCGCCAGCGCCGCTGCCGGAGTGATGCTTCAGGAACATGTGACTATCTCGTCCATTGTTTGAAGCAAAATGAAAAAAATGTCAATTATTAAATGAAGTGCCGCTTATTTAAATAATGGGGTGCTGATATACCGCTCACCCGTGCTGGCCAGAATCACCACGATCCGTTTGCCCGAATTTTCCTTGCGCCCGGCCACTTGCAAGGCTGCCCACACAGCGGCGCCTGAGGAGATCCCGCACAGAATGCCCTCGGTGGCTGCCAGCCGACGCGCGGTGTCGAAAGCGTCTTCGTCGGTCACCGTCACGACCTCATCGATGATGGTGCGATCCAGTATCCCGGGGACGAAGCCGGCACCAATGCCTTGAATTTTGTGGGGGCCTTTGGCACCGCCCGAAAGCACCGGCGAGCCGGCCGGCTCCACGGCAATTGCCTTGAAGTCTGGATTCTTGGGTTTGATGGCCTGGCTGATACCGGTGATGGTGCCGCCTGTACCCACACCCGCCACCAGAATATCCACGCGACCCTCGGTGTCTTCCCAGATTTCAGGTCCGGTGGTTTCACGGTGCGCCAGGGGGTTGGCCGGGTTCTCAAATTGATCGGGCATATACGCATTTTCCTGACGGGATAGAATCTCTCGGGCTTTGGCGATAGCGCCGACCATACCATCAGGGCCGGGCGTCAGCACCAGTTCGGCACCTAAATGGATCAGCAATTTGCGCCGTTCCTGGCTCATGGTTTCGGGCATGGTCAGACAGAGCCGATACCCTTTGGCGGCACAGACGAAGGCCAAACCGATACCCGTGTTGCCGCTGGTGGGTTCCACCACCAGGGTTCGGTCGTTGATCAACCCTTGCCGCTCGGCTTCGGCGATCATGCTGGCGGCAATGCGGTCCTTGACGCTACCCAATGGGTTGGCAAACTCCAATTTGGCTAGAATTTCGGCTTCGGCGCCGGTTGCGATGCGACCCAGGCGCACCAGTGGGGTGTGGCCGATGGTGGCGCTGATGGTATTGTGAATATGCATATCAGGCTCCTTTCATCTTCTGGTTGGCCGATTTGTACACCAGTCGGGGGTGCTCCATCATAACGGTGGTGTCCGGCGGCACCGATTCAGTCAACCAGACATTGCCGCCGATCACCGCGCGGGCGCCGATCACGGTGTCTCCTCCGAGGATGGTGGCTCCGGAATAGATGATCACGTCATCTTCAATGGTGGGGTGGCGTTTTTTGCCCCGGTACTGTTCACCGGCGTTTTTTGGCAAGCTCAGAGCGCCCAGTGTGACGCCCTGATAGATACGTACATTGGTGCCGATCAGGGTGGTTTCGCCGATCACCACACCGGTGCCATGGTCGATGACGAAGCGCGGTCCGATGGTGGCGCCGGGGTGGATGTCGATGCCGGTGAGGCCGTGGGCGTGTTCGCTCATGATGCGTGGCAACAGGGGAACCTCCAGTTTGAACAACTGGTGGGCCACTCGGTGCACCATCATGGCAAAGATGCCCGGATAGCTGAAAATGATTTCGTCGTGACTCTTGGCCGCCGGGTCGCCTTCGAAGGTGGCTTGCACGTCGGTGGACAGTGTCTGGCGAATGGCGGGAATGGCCTCCAGCACGGCCAGGGCCTTGGACTGGCCGCCATACTCACACTCACTGCAAGGTAAATCGTAGCGCATGCAGTCATGGCGGATATGGTGGCCGATCTGTTCCGCCAACATGTCGTACAACTGGGACACACTCTGGCCCAGGCTGTATTTCATGTTGGCCGGGTCGAGTTTGCCCCTGGAAAAATAGCCCGGGAAAAGAATCTCCCGGAACTTGTCGATCATGTCGGCCACGAACCCCTCATCCGGAATGGGCTCATAGTCGATGTGGGTGTAGCATTCGGCCTCCTGGCAATGGGCGATGATCCGTTCGGCGATCTCCGGCACTCTCGCCTTCATCTGTTTACTGGCGGCCAGATCGGTCTTGCAGGTATCGGTGGTTGTTTCGTGTGTGTGTCTGGATTCTCCGTGGTCTTTCATGCCGATGTGCTCCTTATTGGGCGGGTGAGGCGCGATGATGGCTAATATAAGGCCATTGGCCCACCACGCAAGGCATACGCCCATGCGCCTGCCCCCATTGCGTCGGTCGTGGAGCGACGTTCAAAGGGAAACGGCGCGACGGTCGATGTCAGATGAAGGTGGGCCATCATTTCAATGGGCGCACCGCTCTTTGTGGTTTTACACTTTTGGAAGCCCTTGCAAAAAAGCCGGTTCATTCGGATGGGACTCAGGATGCTCCCGCATGATGCCGGATCAATGTCTTGATTTTTGTCCATGTATGCCCATTTTAGAGAAATTGGGCATGCTACTGGAATGCAAAAATGATGACCCTTATCACATGGGCGTGATTTATTCAACGCAAATCAATTCTGTGAAGGAGGATCAGTATGGAAAATAGTCAACCGATCGATGTGGCCATTTTGGGTTCGGGGCCGGCCGGTCTTCAGGCTGCCATCCATGCCGCCCGCAAAAAAGTGACGGTGATCGTGCTGGGCAAGGAGGCCAAAAGCAGTCTGTTTCATGCGCACATCGAAAATTTTTGTTGCATGTTCGATGTGGCGGGTGACCAGATGCTGGAGAATGGTCGCAAGCAAGCCGCCGGTTTTGGTGCGCGGTTTCTGGACGAGGATGTACTGGCCATTGAGCCCCAGGCAAAAGGATATGCGATCAAAACGGAAAGCGGGGTCATCTATTCAGCGGCCGCCCTGATCATTGCCACCGGTACCCAACGCAACCGGCTGGGGGTGCCGGGCGAGAAGGATCTTCTGGGTAAGGGGGTGAGCTATTGTGTGGACTGCGACGGCCATTTCTATAAAGGTGAAAGCGTGGCCGTGGTGGGCAATGAAAGCGCTGCCGTGGACGGCGCGTTGACACTCACTGAAATTGCCGGCAAGGTTCACCTCATTTGCGATCAGCTCGAAGTGTCCGAAAATTTAAAAAATAAGTTAGTCAACAGCGGCGTTGTCGTGCATACGGGCACCAAGGTAAAGGCCATCGAAGGATCCGGCAAGGTGGAAGGGGTGGTTTTGGATGGGGGTGAAACCTTATCGGTCACGGGTGTCTTCATCGAGCAGGGGGCCAAGGGTTTGCTGCAGTTGGCCACCAATTTGGGTATCCTACTGGATCCTGAAATGCGTTATATCCAGACCGATAAGCAGCAGGCCACGAACATGGCGGGTATATTTGCCGCCGGGGACATATGCGGCCCGCCCTGGCAGATGGCCAAAGCCGTGGGGGAAGGGTGTGTGGCCGGCGTCCATGCGGCCACTTTTGCCAAGGCCAGGCGGACCTCGTGATGAGCGTCACTGTTTATTGTAGAAGTTGAAAAACCGCATCACTTTTTGCACATAATCGCGGGTTTCCGGAAACGGCGGAATGTCGTTGTAACGTGTCACGGCCGTGGGTCCGGCATTGTATGCGGCCAGGGCCAGGGGCAGTTGGTGATCGAACTGTTCCAGCATGCTTTTGAGGTAGTGTGCGCCGCCCATGATGTTCTCCCAGGGGTCAAAGGGGTCGGAGATATTCAGCGGTCCGAAGTTGACCGGCATGATCTGCATCAAGCCCATGGCCCCTTTTTTAGAGACTGCCCGGGGATCGAAGTAGGATTCCACATGGATGACCGCTTTGAGTAATGAAAAAGAGAGCCCGGTGATGTCCGCGGCTTCGCTGATCACATCATCGTAACTCCGATTGTTGCGCCAGTTGGCGGGGCGCGACGGGGTCTCCCGCATGTACAGCTTGTAATTGCCGGACGTGGGTGTGTTGGTGAAGTGGAGCACACCGTTGTCATCGATATAGATATAGATGTCGGCTCTGGCTTCAGGGGGGATCCAAAAGGCCAGGGCGATCCACAAGGTCGTTATCAATATCAATGGGTGTCGGCGTCCAGTGAACATCATTTACGGTTCCATGCTTGTCGAAAGATCCGGAACCTTGACATATGCAAACATCATACCCAAAACAATCGGATCTATTCTTGTGGCATTACAATGTCGATTTCGGTGGTGATCTCGGCGACACCCCGCACGGTGGCGGCCACCGAGCAATATTTTTCCTGGGAAAGCTTGATGGCCTGGGTCAATGCTTTGGGTGTCAAATCTTTGCCACTGACGCGATAGGTCAGATGGATGCGGCGATAGGCCCACGGTGGATCGGGGTCCTGATCCCCGGTGGCGGTCACTTCGAGTATGGTCAGGGGCTGCCGCTTTTTGGTCATGATGTCCAGGACATCAGAAGCCGAACAGGCCGCCAATCCGATGAGCAGCACCTGGGAGGGGCTGACCCCCGTGGATGGGTTGTCGCCGGAAAGGACCACCGTATGGTTTCGGTCGTCGGTTCCAACGAATTGTTTGCCCGTTACCCAGCGAACGGATGTGGTCGGCATGTGGTTCCCCCTTTGCCATTGGTCTGTGAAGGGTGGCGGTGTGTCACCGCAACGGCGGCAGGCGCCGTCGCATGAGGCACCCCAATGGGATAAGCGGTCAAGAATCATCCCCACCGCGTCCGGTGCTATGCGTTGTGCACCCAGATGATCAACTACACCACATTTTGTGGCGGGATTCGGAATTGGAATACTTCCAACGTCCTCGAATGTCTATATATACGCGGCCATGGCACATAGAGCAACCTTTTCATGCAGGCTGCGGCAACACCGCCTTTCAGCCGTCCCTTTTGCCAGGCCACCACCTATGGTAGATTCATTATGTTACTCTCTTTCTGATTTCGAGATGCCACTGACGCGGAATCCCTGTGGCAATGCCCAGCGGCCTCGGTGCAAGGAGCGGTCCCCATGCCATCTTATGTGTGGTTGGTTTTTCTGATCTGGACCGGTTTGCTGGTATGGTGCTTTGTCGATCGCTTTCGAAAGGGGCGGCGCATAGCGGCGCTGCAACAGGCCATCCGGGAGGCCAAACGCACCATCCATCAATTGGAGGATGACCATGGGCTTAAGGAAAGCGGCCGCCAGCAAACGGAAGAGAAGCTTCGCAGCTACTTGCGGTTGCTCGATACGTTGATCAATACCATGTCCAACCCTGTCTGTTTCAAAGACGCCAGCGGGTTTTTTCAGGGATGCAACCAGGTTTTCGCTAAAACGGTTCTGGGGCTCACCCGGGACCGCATCATCGGTCGGCGATCCCAGGACCTGCCGGACCGGATTCCACCGGATCTGGCCGCCACCTACCAACGACAAGAGATGGTGATGTTCGAAAAAGGGGGGGTTCACGCCTTCGAAGCCCAGGTGCGGTGCGCTGACGGTATCCTGCGTGATTTCTTGTTCAGCCTGGCACCGATAAAGAGCCCGAAGGGTGATGCCGTTGGCAGCGTGGCTGTGTTGTCCGATCTGACCGAAAAGAATCGTGCCGCCCGGGACCGTCTGACCCGGGAGCGTTTGGAAGGGGTTCTGGAAACCGCCGGCGGTGTGTGCCACGAATTCAACCAGCCGCTTCAGGCGTTGTCAGGGTTTCTGGAAATCCTGGCGGTCAAGGTAGCTTTTTCAGACGAGGCGGTGAGTGTTGTGGAAAAGGCATTGACCCAGGTGAATCGGATGGGAACCATTACCGACAAGCTGCAGGGCATTACCCGGTATGAGACGATGAATTATGGAAAAAATGCCAAGATCATCGATATTCACAAATCATCCCGGCCGGCAGTTGGCGGAATTGAGCGGCCGGCGGAATTTAAGGATCCATGAAGGCCGTCACCCGCAGGAAAAAGGAACTGAAATATCCTTTCCGAGGACTTGCGAAAGGCGCTCGTAAGTTTTATATTGACCAGTATAACAGTTGGTTGTAGTGTGTCTATTGTTATCTCTCCCCATGCCAGCGCCATTGATCTCGAAAATCGGAATCTGCAATTCTGATCGCCCCTGACCACTCTTGATGTAACTGTTAGAAACAATTAAGTAATCGAACATGGCACCGACTTTGCTTTGCGCCACTTATAAAACATCGCCGACATCGACACTGGCACCATGGCGGGTGTATCCCGGGATGGGCGCGCAATACAGGGTGTTCGGGGACGGTGCGGTTATTGTCCATGGATAAAAATCGAGCCATGGATGTGCTATAAACACGATTTGACCTTGAGGGAGGAGAAGGACGAACGATGCATCGTAACGGTTGCCGAACCATGAAGCCCAAAACCGATGTCCCGTCCACGCGTGCCAACGAAGTGGGCTCGGAGGTTGAAGAAGAACCGCCAAGTCCGCAGCCATGCGTCCCATTGGCACCGCATTTGCCTGCCAAAAACCTTGCCCGCCGCAAACTGGCCCTGCACAGCCCTCCACCCGACACGCCCACACCGCGGCGACGCTTCAAACAGATCTACTATCCCGACATATCCGAACGGCAATGGAACGATTGGCAATGGCAGATCGCCAATCGCATTCGCAGCCTGTCGCAGCTGGAAAGGTTTCTCCGCCTGACGCCCCAGGAACAGATGTCGGCGGAATGCCTGCAAACCAAGCTGCCCCTGGCCATCACCCCCTACTATCTGAGTCTGCTGGTGGGCCGTGGCGAGGCCTACCCTTTGCGGCGCACCGTGGTGCCGGTGATCAATGAGTTCATCACCCAGCCCGGAGAAGCCGACGATCCGCTGGGTGAAGAAAATCAAAGCCCGGTACCGGGATTGGTTCACCGCTATCCGGACCGGGTGCTTTTTCTGACCCTCGATTTCTGCTCGACGTATTGCCGCTACTGCACCCGTTCCAGGGTGGTGGGGCATGGTCGGCTGTTTTTCAACCGTCGGCGTCTGGAAAACGCCCTCGACTATATCCGGCGTACTCCCACCATCCGGGATGTGCTGCTGTCCGGCGGGGATCCATTGACGCTGGGCGATTCCCGGTTGGATTGGCTGTTGACCCGTTTGCGGCAGATCAAGCATGTGCAGATTATCCGCATCGGCACCAAGGTGCCCGCTGTGCTGCCCCAGCGCATCACACCCCAGTTGGTGCGTATGCTGCGCCGGCACCATCCCCTTTTAATGAGCCTGCATTTTACCCATCCGGATGAGTGTACACCCGAGGCGTACCGCGCTTGTCAGAGGCTGGCCGACGCCGGGATTCCGCTGGGGTCCCAGACGGTGCTGCTCAATCAGATCAACGACTCGGTGGAAACCATGCGCGATCTGGTCCATCACCTGCTGCAAATGCGGGTGCGGCCTTATTACCTGTACCAGTGTGACCCTATTTCCGGGTCGGCCCATTTCCGCACACCCGTGGAAAAAGGGTTGGAGATCATCCGCGGCCTGCGCGGTTTCACCAGCGGTTATGCCATTCCCACCTATGTCATCGATGCACCGGGCGGCGGCGGCAAGATTCCGCTGATGCCCAACTACTGCCAGGGCCGCGAAGGCGATCAACTCGTTTTGCAGAACTACGAAGGAAAAACATTCCACTACCCGGATGTCATGTCATAAACCGTTGTGTGGCAAAGACCGCCCGAAAGGAGGCGGTGGTGATGATGGTTGCATGCGACCCGAACCACTCCTGTTCAATTCCCCGCGACGCCGTGGAATGCCCGGATGACGCGGGGGTATCTCCGGTTGACACGTCCCTGTTGTGCCGGGAATGTGCCCGCACGGGCCATACCTGTTGCCAGGGACACGATATTTATGTCACTGTAAAAGACTGCCGTCGGATTGAGCACCATACCCGGCAACACGATTTTTTCGAGTTTCGGGGATGCACCGATGCCGCCTACGCCGACCAAACGGATGATCCGTTGTGGCGACAATTTGTGTTCAGACCCGACGGCAGCCGACGGGTGCTTAAACGACACCCGGATGGAGATTGTTTTTTCCTCGCGGCGGAGGGTTGCCTGCTGCCCCTTGCGGTGCGGCCCCTGGTGTGCCGACTGTTTCCGCACACCTATTCCGCCCGGGGCATCGATACGGCCTGGGATCCGGAGTGCCCCGCCGCCCGGTGCATGCCCGGTGCCGTAATCGAAGCGCAGATCGCCGGTGTGGCATCGATGGACGCCGCCCAATGGCACCTGCAGCTATATCGTGAACTTGTGGAAGAGGACCGTGTTGATGAAAATTGGACTGACCTATGATTTGCGTTCCGACTACCTGGCCGCCGGGTACAGTGAAGAGGAGACGGCCGAATTCGATCGGGACGACACCATCACGGCCCTGGAAAAGGCCCTGACCAAACTGGGCCACCATACCGACCGCATCGGCCACGCCCGGCACCTGGTGCTGCGGTTGGCCGCCGGTGACCGCTGGGACCTGGTCTTCAATATCGCCGAAGGCATGCACGGCATCGGACGTGAGGCCCAGGTGCCGGCCATCCTGGATGTGTACGATCTGCCCTACACTTTTTCCGATCCACTGGTGATGGCGCTGACACTGCACAAAGGCATGACCAAGCATGTGTTGCGGGATGCCGGAGTGCCCACCACCGATTTCGCGGTTGTGGCCGGCCCCGACGATGTACGGGCCATTGCTTTCGATCCACCCTATTTTATCAAACCGGTGGCCGAAGGCACTGGCAAGGGGGTTACCCCCGCATCCATCGTTCGCCGCCGGGAAGAGCTGGGTGCGGCCTGCCGCAACCTCAAGGTGACTTTCCACCAACCGGTGCTGGTGGAGCGGTTTTTGCCCGGGCGGGAATTCACCGTCGGACTGATCGGAACTGACGCTGAATCCCGGGCGCTGGGCACCATGGAAGTTCATTTGCGCGACTCGGCCGAACCCGGTGTCTATTCATACATCAACAAGGAGCAGTGCGAAGAGCGGGTTGAATACCGGCTGGTGGCGTCGGAGGAGGATCCGGTGGTGGCCGAGGCCGAGGAGGTGGCTTTGCGGGCCTGGCGAATCCTCGGGTGCCGGGACGGGGGTCGGGTGGACGTCCGGTGCGATGCCGACGGCCGGCCCCAATTCATGGAGGTCAATCCCCTGGCCGGGCTCCACCCGGAACACTCCGACCTGCCGATTTTGTGCACGCACCTGGGCATCTCGTTTGTGCAGCTGATCGAACAGATTGTGGCCTCGGCCGCCCTTCGGGTCCGGGTCGCCAAACTACCACGAAAGCAGATGGCCGATGCGAATCGCAGTGGTGCATAACGCCCTGAGCCGCGACAGCGCGCCCGATGAACAGGATGTGCAGATCCAGGCCGAGGCGGTGCGGGCAGCGTTGGACAATCTGGACCACGACACCTTGATGCTGACCTGCGATCTGGACCTGAAGCGGGCCCAGGCGCACCTGAAGGCCGCTGCGCCGGACCGGGTGTTCAACCTGGTGGAGTCCCTGGCCGGCACCGGTCGGATGATTCATCTGTTCCCTACTTTGCTGGATGCCATGGCGCAGTCCTACACCGGCGCTTCGGCCGAGGCGCTGCTGCTGACCTCCAACAAAGTTCTGGCCAAGGCGTGGTTGGCCGCGGCCGGAGTTCCCACGCCGGCCTGGATTGGTCCCAGCGATACCCGGCGGCCCCGCACACTGCCTCCCGCGGAGCCGCCACCGGCCCGCTGGATTGTCAAATCGGTGTGGGAGCATGCCTCCATCGGCATTGATGCCGAGGCACTGGTGGACGGCCATCTCACGGGGGTGTTGGTAACGCAGCTTGGGCAACGCGCCTCCCGCCTGGGCGGTGCCTGCTTTGCCGAGGCGTTCATCGAGGGCCGCGAATTCAACCTCTCCATCCTGGACGGCAGCCAAGGCCCCCAGGTGCTGCCGCCGGCGGAAATCCTATTCGAGGCGTTTGCCGACGGCCAGCCCCATATTGTGGATTATCGCGCCAAATGGGACCCTGATTCGCATCAATACCACCACACCCCCCGGCGATTCGCCTTTGGCCCCGAGGACCGCACCTTGCTGGCCCGGCTTGAAGCGCTGGCGCTGCGCTGTTGGGAATTGTTTGATCTGCGTGGCTATGCCCGGGTGGATTTTCGCGTGGACAGTGCAGGGTGCCCCTGGGTCCTGGAGGTCAACGCCAACCCCTGCCTGGCCCCCGACGCCGGGTTCGCCGCCGCTCTGACGCAGGCCGGCATCGGCTTCGACCAGGCCATTGACCGGATCGCCACATGCTGAAGATCCGGAGAATATACGACGATGTGCTGCCCATCAACCGGGAGATGCTCCGCCAGGTGCAGCAGATTCTGCGCACCCGTTTCAGCGAAGTGCCTGAAGCGGAGATCGACCAGATTGCCGAAAAGCTGCGCAACCCCTTCAAACAGCGCTTCCGCACCATATTGCTAGTGGCCGAAACCTTGCGCCGCCGGGTGCTCGGGTTTGCCATGCTGCTGCACGAACCGGAGATCGCTTTTTGTTACCTGGATTGGATTGCCCTGGCCACCGGCAGCACCGGCGGCGGGCTGGGTGGCGCACTCTATGACCGGGTGCGGGGCGAGGCCGCGGCCCTGGAGGCCAAGGGACTCTTTTTCGAATGTTTGCCCGATGACGCCCAACACTGCCCGGACGAAGCCCTGCTCAAAGAGAACCGGTCGCGCCTTCGGTTTTACGAGCGTTATGGGGCCCGACCCATCGTGAACACCGGCTATGAAATGCCGGTCAAAGCGGGCGACACCTGCATGCCCCATCTCCTGTATGACGGCCTGGACCGGCACCCCGCCCTGGAGCGGGCGTTTGCACGCAAGGTGGTGCGGGCTATCCTGGAGCGCAAATATGCCGATTACTGTCCACCGCAATATGTGACCAAGGTGGTGGCGTCGTTTCAGGACGATCCGATTCAATTGCGGCCCCACCGCTATGTCAAACCTGCCGCGGTGCGCAGCGCGGTCAACGGCCACTCCACCGAACAGGTGGCCCTGGTGGTCAACGACAAGCACGATATTCATCACGTCCACGATCGTGGTTACGTGGAGGCACCGGTACGGGTCAAGTCAATTCTGGCAGCCCTGGAACCCAGCGGCCTGTTCACCACCAGCCGCCCCCGCGCCTTCAGCGACAAGCACCTGGTGGCGGTGCACGACGCCGACCTGGTGAACTACCTGCGCCGCGCATGCGAGGAGATGCCCGAAGGCAAGTCGCTCTATCCTTACATCTTTCCCATCCGCAACAAGACCCGGCCGCCCAAGGAACCGTCCGTGCTATCCGGGTACTACTGCATCGACACCTTCACGCCCATCAATCGTAACGCCTATCTGGCCGCCCGGCGGGGGGTGGACTGCACCCTCACGGCGGCCGCCGAAATCCTGGCCGGACGGCGCATCGCCTACGCCCTGGTGCGCCCACCCGGCCACCATGCCGAACGGCGGGCCTTCGGCGGTTTTTGTTACTTCAACAACAATGCCATCGCCGCGCACTATTTGAGCGCCCACGGCCGGGTAGCCATCCTGGACATCGATTACCACCATGGCAACGGCCAGCAGGATATCTTCTACCGCCGGGCCGATGTGTTGACCATCTCCATCCACGGCCACCCGCAATTCGCCTATCCTTACTTTACCGGTTTCGAGGATGAGCGGGGCGAAGGCGAAGGCGAGGGGTTCAACTGGAACCTGCCGCTGGCGGAATCGGTCGATGGCCCCCATTACACCAAGGCCCTGGCCCGGGCCATCCGGCGTATCCAGGCCTTCAAGCCCACCTTCCTGGTGGTGGCCCTGGGTCTTGACACCGCCAAGGGGGACCCCACTGGCAGTTGGAAGCTGCTGGCCAGGGATTTTGAAAGCAACGGCCGCATGATCGGCGACCTGGGGCTGCCGACGCTGGTGGCGCAGGAGGGCGGGTATCGAACCCGTGCCCTGGGCACCAGCGCCATGAGTTTTTTCAAAGGGTTGGTGACGGCCAACACGCGCGCCGCCGTCCAACGCCAGGCCGTTCGGGAAACCATGTACGGCCTGCGCTGGCGCTACGCCCTGAGCGCCGAGGATCCCGAGCGCATCCGGCGCCTGGTCACCATCACCGGTTTTTTCAATCCCGAAGAGATCGATGTGGCCGAGGAGCTGGTCCGGGAGCGATTGGCCAAAGGGGAGGCCAGCGGCTACTTTTTCGTTATGGCCGAGCACTACGGCCGATTGGTGGGTTATACCTGTTATGGGCCCATCGCGGGAACCGCCAACAGTTGCGATCTGTTCTGGATCGCCGTGCACCCCGATTTCCAGCGCCGCGGCCTGGGCCGTCAATTGCTCAAGGAGAGCGAACGGCTCATCCACAAAGCCGGCTGGCGCCGGATCTATGTCGACACCTCCCAGCGGGCCGAATACGCCAGCACCCGCACATTCTATGAACACAACGGGTACCGGCTCGAAGCCCTGCTGGCGGATTTTTATGCGCCAGGGGACGGGAAGGCCATCTACTGTAAGGTGCTCAAACAGCGAGCGCTTCGCGACCCCTAAGCTTCGGCGGGAAGTGCCGCCTCCCGTTTGTTCTTCGCCTTTTGCATCGTGATTACAACGAACACCAAAACCAACCCCGCGATATCGCTCACCAGGGTCGGCCAGTAGAGTAAAATGGTGGCCACCGCAAAGATGACCCACTCCACGATGGTGGTGCGCCGGATCAGATATCCCATAGTCAGTGCGGAAAATGCGAGCGTGCCCATGATGGCCGACAGGAACGACATGAAGATCTGCAGCGGCGTGCCGTCGAACAGAATGGCCGGGGTGAAAGCGAACAGCAACGGCATGACGTAGAGCAGCTTGGCGAACTTGAAGGCGGTCCAGCCGGTTTTCCACGGATCGGAACCGGCAATGGCCGCCCCGGCATAGGCGGCCACACACACCGGTGGCGTGATGTTGGAATCCTGGCTGAACCAGTAGACGATCATGTGGGCCCCGATGGCCGACACGCCCAGCACACCCAGGGGCGGCACGGCCAGCACCGCAACGATCAGGTAGGCCGCGGTCACCGGCACCCCCATGCCCAGCACCAGGGAGGCCAGGGCGATCAGGAATACGGC
>JAGTVD010000010.1 GCA_018224505.1 Desulfatitalea sp.
CCAAGCCAACATGGACCCGGCTCACCGCGACCGCATCGCCTTCATGCGCATCTGTTCGGGTCGTTTCTACCGGGGCATGCGCCTGCGCCACCATCGCCTGGGCAAGGATATTGTGGTGGCCAATCCCACCATTTTCATGGCCCAGGACCGCGCCCTGGTGGACGAAGCCTGGCCCGGAGATATCGTGGGGATTCACAATCATGGCACCATCAAGATTGGCGACACCTTTTCGGACAAAGAGCCGCTCCAATTTGTCGGCATTCCCCATTTCGCCCCCGATCATTTCCGGCGGGTGCGCCTCAAGTCCCCCCTCAAAGCCAAGCAACTGCAAAAGGGGTTGACCCAACTGGCCGAGGAGGGGGCCGTGCAGCTGTTCCGACCGGTGCTGGGCAGCGAATTCATCCTCGGGGCGGTGGGAGTCTTGCAGTTCGATGTGACCATGGCCCGGTTGCGGGACGAATATGGGGTGGATGCCGTCTACGAGATGGTTGATTATGCCACCGCCCGCTGGGTACAGTGCACCGACAAGCCGCGTTTGGCAGCCTTTGAAAAGGCCAACCAGGGCAACCTGGCCATCGATGCCGAGGGCAATCTGGCCTACCTGGCCGCCAGCGAATGGTGGCTCAACTACGTGGGCGAGCAGTGGCCGGAGGTGACCTTCCTCAAGACCCGGGAGATTCATTCATGATCGACTTTACGGGTACTTACACCGATCAGTACCAGTTGGCCATGGGCCAGGTCTACTTTCTGACCGGCCGTAAAGACCAGACGGCGGTGTTCGACTACTTTTTCCGTAAAAATCCCTTCAAAGGCGGGTATACGGTTTTCGCCGGTCTCTCCGACCTTTTAAAGATTCTGGAGAAGCTGCGGTTCGATTCGTTGGATCTGGCCTTTCTCAAAGCGCGGGGCCTGCACGCCGATTTTCTGGCCTACCTGAAGGATTTCCGTTTTCGCGGCGCGATCCACGCCTCCAGGGAAGGGGACCTGGTGTTTCCCACGCGTCCGGTGCTGCGGGTCGAAGCCGCCTTGATCGAGGCCCAGCTCATCGAGACGCTGCTGCTCAACATCCTCAACTTCCAGTCCCTGGTAGCCACCAAGGCCAGCCGCATGCGCCAGGTGGCCAAGGCGCGGACCCTGATCGATTTCGGGTTGCGTCGGGCCCAGGGCCCGGGGGGGTATTTTGCCAGCCGGGCGGCCGTTATCGGCGGCTTCGACACTACGAGCAATGTGCGTGCGGCCCGGGACTTCGGCCTGACACCGTCGGGGACCATGGCCCACTCATTCATTCAAAGCTGTCCCGACGAACGGACCGCCTTTCAACAATTTGCCGAGGGCTGGCCGGAAAACTGTGTCCTGCTGGTGGACACTTACGACACCTTGAAAAGCGGCGTGCCCAATGCCATCGCCGTGGGCAAGGAGATGGAAAAGCGCGGCCACCGGCTCAAGGGGATTCGGCTCGACAGCGGCGATCTGGCTTACCTGGCCCGCAGGAGTCGCGCCATGCTGGACGATGCGGGGCTCGATTACGTGAAAATCGCGGCTTCGAACCAGTTGGACGAGCATGTGATCAAAAGCCTGCTGGAACAGGATGCCCCCATCGATGTGTTCGGAGTGGGTACCAACCTCGTGACCGGGCAGCCCGATGCGGCCCTGGACGGGGTGTACAAGCTGGCTGCCGTGGACGGCCGGCCGCTGATCAAGATTTCGGAGAATGTGGAGAAGATCACCTTGCCGCTCCAGAAGCAGGTGTTCCGGGTGTTCAACGGCGAAGGGTATTTTTTGGGCGCCGATGCCGTCGGGATAGAGGGTGAACCGGCAATTGCCATGATGCACCACCCCTTCATCGCCCACAAATCTTTTGTCCTGGCCCACTGTCCCATGGAACCGCTGCTCGAGCCGGTGATGCGCGACGGACAGATGGTCCGCGACATGCCCGATCTTCCGGCCGTCGCCAACTACTGCCGCGAGCGTTTGGCGCTGCTGCCGGCCGAATACAAGCGATTCGAAAACCCGCACATTTACAAGGTGGGTATCAGCACCCGGCTGCGGGAGCAGCGCGACCGGCTGATCGCCGCCCACAAGGAATGAACCTTGACCGGGTTGAATCGGCTGCGATCTGAATATATCGAACGGCATCCAGCCTACTTGGCCGGGTGCATGCATTTGAGCAAAAATTCAGCGGAAGGAAACGAAAGACAATGGCTGTTATTACAAAATTCGTTGTGGTTCGGGATGGGGTGGAACTCGCACAGGTCTTTTTGGACAGAAAAGAGGCCGAGGCCTATGATAAAATGCTGGATGCGGCCCAAAGCCTGGCTGAGTTGATCAAGCAAGGGGATCTTAAAATCGATATCGATCCCGGGACCATCGATGAAATTGCCATATGTTTGGCGAAGAATGCACCGGCTGTGACAAAAATATTGAAATCGGTGAAGCCGCTGAATCCTGAACCGGAAGAACCCCACATGAAGCCATCACAGGCAGAACTGTCGGTAAATAAGGAGAAAACCCAGGAGTCGCGTTCAAGATCCAAAACCAAGGCGGCTTAGCGACCACCATGGCTGCAATATCGAAAAGGGAAGCGGATGCATATGACAGGATGATCGAAGCGGCTGCAGCGCTTGCGGATCTCCTTGAATCGAACGGAATCACAATGGACGAATACGACCTGGAAGAGCTGACGATTTTTCTGGCGCGCAATGCACGATCGGTTGAAGCGTGTTTGAAACCGATAAAAAGCAACGCCTGTCAATCGACGCTGTTTGCCGGATAATTATCGCACACCATTGAAATGATCTTGCCAAACGGTTTTTGTCTGCAAGCATCAGCCCTTAGGACGCTTTAATCAAACGCAACGCGGCCAGGACGATCAACGCCGCGATACCCCAGAAGGCCGGAGTGAAGGTGCCGAAGGTGTCGAACAGGTGGCCGGCCGCCATGGGCGCTACGGCCGCCGGGATGTTGGCGGAGAAGAGAAGTCCGTACACTCGGCCCACCGCCGCCGACCCCCACCGTTGGGCCACGCTGGAGGCATACAGCACCAAAACCCCGCCGTAGTTGAATCCGGTTAGCAGCGCGAAGAAGAGCAGGCCGTTGGCCGTGGCCAGGATCCAGGGCGCTAGCAGCAGAACGGCGGCCTGGGCGATCAGGTTGGCGCCCAGGGTGGTCCGTCCGTCCAGGCGATCAAACAGCCATCCCCATCCCAAGCGACCTGCGGCGTTGGCTATGGCAAACAATCCCACCGCCGTAACACCCAATCCGGCCGTAACGTGGGGCGTAAGGCTTTTGAGGTTGGCATTGACGGCGAAACCGGCTGCCAGGCCGCACACCATGGCCAGGTAAAGCATCTGAAAGGCAGGCTGACGCACCACCTGCCGCCAATCGTATTGCACTGCACCCGCATCGCTGCCGCCGGAAGGGTTGCGCATGAACATCCCGGCACCTGTCACCAGCACCAGGAAGATGACGCCCAGTACGCGGAAGGCCCAAAAGGGCGTTCCCCCCTGGGCGGCCATCAACCATGCCCCGGCCTGGCTGACCAGGGCTGCGCCGCCGCCGAAGCCGGCCACCGCCACACCGGTGACCAGTCCTTTGTGCGCCGGAAACCAGCGGATGCAGGTGGCGATGGGCACGATATAGGCGCTACCCACGCCCACGCCGGCGATAAGTCCGATGCCCAGTACCGTCCATCCGAAATGAAGGTGTCCCCAACCCGCCACCAGCCAGCCGCATCCGAAAAGCAGGCCGCCGGCCACCGCGCAGCGTCGGGGTCCCAACCGGGGCAGCCACGCCCCGGCGAAGATCATGGTCAGCGGAAAGGCGAAGTAGAACATGGTAAACGGGAGCTGCACCGCGCCCTGCAGCAGGCCGGTGCTCTGCCGCAGCGGTTCGACAAAGACCGACCAGGCGTAGGTGGCACCCAGGCACATCTGCATGACGACGGCGGCGGCAAGAATCCGGTAACGTTGCATGGTCGGCGGTTCAATCTCGGCGATTGCGGGTTTAGAGGCGGCAGAGGATCGCCGCGGCTTGGTCCAGGGTCTGGTCCTGCTTGGCGAAGCAGAAGCGCAACGTTTTGTGGTCCCGGCCGTCGTGGTAAAAGACCGACGGCGGAATGGCCGCCACACCATATGCGGTGGTCAGGCGCCGGGCGAAGGCAATGTCCGGTTCATCGGTAATGGCGCTGTAATCCAGCATTTGGAAATAGGTGCCGGTGCAGGGCAGGGGTTTGAAGCGCGATTCCCGCACCAATCCGCGGAACAGGTTCCGCTTGTTCTGGTAGAATTCGGCCAGGGCCTCATAGTGCCCGGTTTCTTTCATGAAATCGGCATATGCCAACTGCACCGGGGTGTTGGCGGTAAAGGTGAGAAACTGGTGAATTTTGCGCAACTCCGCACTCAGGGATGCGGGGGCGATGCAATAGCCGATTTTCCAGCCGGTGGTATGGTAGGTCTTGCCGAAGGAGCTGACCACGAAGCTGCGCGCGGCCAGGACCGGGTGGCGCAGCATGCTCTGGTGGGGTTGACCGTCGAAGATGATGTGTTCATACACCTCGTCGCTGAGGATGAACAGGTCGCTGTGGGCGCTGATCGCCTCCAGGGCCGTTATGTCGTCAGCGGTCAGCACCGTGCCGGTGGGGTTGTGGGGTGAGTTGAGGATGATCATGCGGGTACGAGAGGTTAATGTGTCGCGGACCCGGTCCCAATCCACCCGGTAGTCGGGGAATGTCAAGGGGACGAACCGCGGCACGCCACCGCTGAGTTGGATGGCCGGCACATAGCTGTCGTAGGCCGGTTCCAGCACAATCACTTCGTCGCCGGGGCGCACCACGGCCGTAATGGCCGCATAGAGCGCCTCGGTGGCGCCGGCGGTGACGGTAATTTCGGTCTCCGGCTCGATCCGGGCCTGGTACAAGGCCTGCACCTTCCGGGCGATGCGTTCCCGCAGCAGCGGGACCCCCTGCATGGGGGCATACTGGTTCATGCCTTGGCGCATGTGGTGGCTGACCCGCTCGATCAGGGCTGTCGGCGCTTCGAAGTCCGGAAATCCCTGGGAGAGATTGATGGCCCGGTGTTCGGCGGCCAGTTGGGACATGACAGTGAAAATCGTGGTGCCGACATTGGGCAGTTTGGACTGGATCTGCATGGCGGTGGCTCCGGGCAAGAAGGTTGTCGCAAATCGGTGCGCCAGTGGCACGATCCCTAACTTAGCCGATGGCAGATGTTGCGGGAAGACTTTTTTCGTGGTTTCGTCAAAGTTTAATCGATGGCGCCGATGCCATTTGCTCCATGGCAAACCCGACCGCTTGCGTGCCGAACCGTTTCCGGATGCGGTCCAGGGCGTTGACCAGGCGCTCCTGCCGCAGGACGGTGCGGCGTTCGGTTTCGAACAGCGGTAGTTGGGCCGGGGGATAGACCAGACGATCGCAGATCAGGCGCATGTGGCGTATCCGGGTGCGCCGGGCGGTGGCCAGGGTCAGCACGTGGCGGGCCGGGGGCCAGAGCGCCAGGTCGTTGGCGCTGGGCGGTTCGACCCGCAGCTGGCGGGCGCACGGCCGTCCGTCGCTGTGCTCGACCATGATGCCGATGCGCCGGGCAACGCGTCCCTGCTGGCGCAGTTGGCGGCCGGCCGTTTCCACCAGGGGCCGCAGGGCGGCGTGCAGGTCCGTCGACGTGTGGGTGTCCGTGGCGAAGGTGTGGTCCAGCGCCACCCGCGGCGGCGCCTGGCCCACCGGCAGGACGGGGGCGTGGTCTTCGCCGCGCAACGCTTCCAGCACGGCAGCGGTCCGATGACCGAGCACCACTTGCAGATGGACGGGATCGAGGCCGATGACCTGGTGGACGTGGTCCAGATTCAACGGGTGCAGCCGGTCCAGATCGGCGGCTTCGATGCCCGGGATCAGCCACAGGGGCAGGGGGGCCAGCAGGGCGGCTTCATCGCCCGGAGCCACGATGTATTCGCCCTGGGGTTTGACCAGGCGCGAGGCCACCTTGGCCACCCGCTTGTTGGCGGCCAGGGACCAGATGGGGTCCAGCCCCAGGGTTTTACGGGCCTGGCGGCGCAGCCGCCAGGCCACATCCACGGCCGGCCCGAACAGGCGGCTGGTGCCGGTCACATCCACGAACAGGTGGCCGTCGCGGTCGCCGGGTTCGATCAGGGGGGAATAGGGCAGGGCCTGGCGCAGCAGGTCGGCCATGGCCTGTTCGTAACGCGCCGGCCGGGGAGGGCGCACGGTCATGCCCCGCTCCAGCCGCAGAGCCCGGCGCAGCGGCATGCCTTTGCGCACGCCGGCCCGGTAGGCCTCTTCACTCATATCATACACCGTGGCCCGGGCGGCGCCCGCGGGGGCGATGATCACCGGTCGTTGCACCAGGCAGGGATCCAGGCAACGCTCCACGGCCACGGCAAAATCGGCGACATTGATGTGGATGATGCTGCGGTCCATATCGCACCGTTTATCGGGAAGGGTCGGCTGCGGTCGGTTGCGGTGGATCCATTGTCGACGCCAGTTGTGCCATCAGCATCCGGGCGTTGCGGGGGGCCTGGGCGCGAACGTGGTTGTTGAAAAAAATGATGCCGTTCCGTGCCCGGGCCGCCATGCGGGGAATGGTGTCGCGGCTCCAGGATGCCAGTTCGGCGTCGCTGTAAAGGTAGTCGAACTGTTTTTGCATGTTGCCCGAACGCCATCCCCGGGCATTGCGTCCGTGAAAGCGGATGTAGAAAAGTTCCGGATGGGTGACCACCGGCAGCGTGGGAAAGAGGTGCGGCAGCGCCGGAACGTCCACCGTGACCAGCGTCACTCGCCGTTTTTCCAATTCGGTGAACACCGGGTCCACGGCCCAGGAGCGGTGGCGGAATTCCACCGCCACGGGCAGGCCCGCCAACGCGTCCAGCAAACGGGCCAGGTAGCGGCGGTTGGTATCGGCCCGGTCAAAGGCCGGGGGCAGTTGCACCAGCACCGCCAGCAGGCGGCCGGCTTGCATCAGCGGGGCGATGCCTTCCCGGAACTGGACCGCCTGGCTGGGCCAACCTTGGGGATCGATTTCGTGGGTCATGGTGCGGGTCAGCTTGGCGGCAAATCCGAAACCGGGGGGCACTTTGGGCAGCATGCGCTCCATGGCCGCCGCCTTGGGCATCTGGTACCAGGTGTAGTTCAATTCGGTCGCCGTAAACCGTCGGGCGTACAGCGACAGCATCTCCCGCGCCGATGTGCCCGGCGGGTAGAAACCGTTGGCGCACCATTCCGGATAGGAGTAGCCGCTAGTGCCCACCCGCAGGTGGTCGACGGTGGAAGGTGCGGCATCGGCCATCGGTCGTCCTCGCGCATGTATAGTATCCAGCCATTCCCGATGAACGGCGGTTGGTTCGGGCAGGGCGGTCTGTCCATCCCCGGCACCGGCACTCCGGTCACGCATAAATCCATCATAGCCGGCAAAATGTAAATGTCAATGTAAATATAATGTAAGCCTCGATGACGCAAAAACGAAACCGTTCACCGGGAACGGCTGTATTTGGCATTGGTCATTTAACATTCCTGAAAAGTGGTGGCGACGGGATCAAAGGATCCCTATGGGGTTATCCGGCCGGGGGCAGCAACCGCTGGATGGTGGTGAGCATTGCATTGAAATCGTAAGGTTTTTGCAAAAATCCGACACAACCTTGCAGCAGCAGTGCCCGGGCCTGTTCGTCCATGCCGTAGCCGCTGGAAAGCAGCACTTTGACGTCGGGATGCACCTCTCGCATGCGTTGCAGGAGGGTTTTGGCGCTCATGCCGGGCATGACCATATCCAGCACCACCAGGTCGATGGTCCGGTGGTGGTGCTGATAGAGCGCCAACGCGGCGCGTCCGCTGGAAGCCTTGAGCACCGTGAAGCCACTATAGGTCAGCAGTTGGGCGCTGGTTTCCAGGATGCTGGTTTCATCGTCCACCAACAACAGGGTGCCCGTGAATGTGTGCGGGTCGGACGAGGCGGGGCGGGTGGCTTGCACTTCAGGATGCGCGATGGCCGGCAGGTAAAACCGGACGCAGGTGCCGTGTCCGGGCGCGGAGTTGACTTCGATGTGGCCGCCATGGCTTTTGATGATGCCGAATGCCGTGGACAATCCAAGTCCGGTGCCGCGTCCCAGGCCCTTGGTGGTAAAAAAGGGTTCAAAAATGCGTTCGAGGGTCGCTCGGGACATTCCCGGGCCGCTGTCGGCCACTTCGAGTCGCACGCAGGGGCCTTTTGCCGATAATGGAGTGGGGGCCACGGCTTGCAAGTCGGGCAGACAGGTGGTTGCAATGCGTACATCCCCCCCGTCGGGCATCGCTTCGGCGGCGTTGAGCAGCAGATTGATGAGCACTTGCTCGATCTGTTGGCGGTCCGCCTCGATGGGCGGCAGGTCTGCGGCCAGCTGAAGCCGGATGCACACCTGCTTTTGGGTGGCGGCCAGGGTGGCCGACACGTCACTGACGACCTGGTTAAGATCCACCCGCTTGATGTGATGGTGGCCGCCACGGGTGTATTGCAGCAGCTGGCCGGTCAGGCGGGCGCCATTTTGCACCAGCTGCATGATTTTTTCCAGGCGGGTGCGCAAGGGGTGTGAAGCGTCCAACTGGATGAGCGCCAGCGAGGCGTTGCCTTGGATGCCCATGAGCAGATTGTTGAAATTGTGCGCAATGCCGCCGGCAAGGGTGCCCAGAGCCTCCAGCTTCTGGGAGTGCCGTGCCTTTTCCGACTGTTGCATCTCTGTCGTGATATCGCGCAGGAAGTTCAATACCGCCGGTTTGCCTTCCCACTCAATGAGCACGGCGTTGAGATTGACATGTTTGACACTTTGGTCCTTGCAAATGATCCGGAAGGACGCGTGGTCGTTGAGGACTGCGCCCGCCAGGCGCTGCAGATGGCGTGCAACGATCCGCTCGCGGTCGTCCGGGTGGATGAATTGGTCGAAGGTCAAATCGGCCAGCTGATCGTCGGGGCTATAGCCGACGATGGCGATAGCGCTGGCGTTCATGAACACCACACGTTTGTCCTGGATGACAAAGATCGCGTCCCGGGCGTTTTCCACCAGGAGACGGTACCGCTCCTTGGAGTGTCGCAATGCCTTCTCGGTCGCTTTGCGATCGCTGATATCCACCAGCACCCCTTGGATGCCCACCACCTTGCCAGCGGTCACGATGGTGCGGGCGGATGTGCGCACCCAACGCGGTGTGCCGCTTTTGGTCAGCATCCGGTATTCGCTGGGTTCGTTGGCACCGGTCAGGATTTTTTGAAAATGATCGATCCGGCCCGGCAGATCGTCGGGATGGACAAAATCCGCAAAGCTGCGGCCCACCACTTCCGATGGCAGATAGCCACCGATGCGCTGGATGTTGGGGCTGATATAGGTGATGGCGGCATTGATATCCGTTGTGTAGACGACATCGTTGAGGTTCTCGACAATCGCTTGATAACGTTTTTCATCGGATTGGCCCAAATCGTATGCCTCCGGAATGGATGTCGCGTTTGCGGCTGCGGGGCTGGACGGACCGCCTTCGCGGTGCACGGCCGCGGATGGTTTCGTGGCCAATTGGGTTGAAAAGTCGTTTGTGACCGGGTAGAGGGGGACGGAAAAACAAAATATGACCCTGCCAGCGCAACAACAAGATGATCATAAACCAATTGGCGCCGGCATTCAAGAATCAAGAGGTCGAATCAAGAGATCGATACAGGAGGCCAATGGGTACAGCGCGGACGAAATTGGACATTGACACCTTCGTGTCGCGGTTGGCGGCGGTTTATCCTCAATGGCAGGCACCCATTATCTCTTTCATTGCCAACCGGGGGGCCACTGCCTTCGAGGTGCTGGTGTCGACCATTTTGTCGCTGCGCACCAAGGATGAGGTGACTTCCGGTGCTGCTGTGCGGTTGTTTGCCCATGCCCGGACGCCCGAGCAGTTATTGGCCCTGGGCGAAGCGCAAGTGGCCCGGTTGATCTACCCGGTGGGATTCTATCCCACAAAAGCAAAGCGGCTGGTGCAGATCAGTCATATTCTCCTGGACCAGCGCCAGGGCAAGGTGCCGGATACGATCGAGGGTTTGCTGGAATTGCCAGGTGTGGGACGCAAGACGGCCAACTTGGTGTTGGTGGCGGGCTTCGGTCAGGACGCCATCTGCGTGGATACCCATGTGCACCGGATCAGCAACCGCATTGGATATGTACGCACCCGCACACCCGAGCAGACCGAAATGGTCCTGCGCCGCAAGCTGCCGCGCAGGCACTGGGTTCGATACAACGAGTTGCTGGTGGCCTTCGGGCAGGTGCTCTGCCGGCCCCAATCGCCGCATTGCAGTCGTTGCCCGGTGGCGCAGATGTGTCCCCGCATCGGCGTCTTGCGTTCGCGCTGACTGCGTTCCTTATACCGGAAAAGGGGGAACTACTGCTCCGCCGGTTTTTGTGTGCCCAATGGCAAACCCCTTAGTAGGTCCCGGCCCTTTTGTTCCAGCAGATCCCGGGCCTTATCACCAGCCCCCTCCTCGATCGCTTCCTTGGTGGGGATCATCTTTTTGAGCGTTTCCCGATCGGGCAGCTCCTGGTTCAGGATTGCCGCCAGGTCCGGTCGGAATTTGGGGTCGTCGAAGGACCCGCTTATCAGCACCGGCACGATGATGCCGGCGCGCTCGGCGGTATCGCCCTGGCCCTTCAAAGTGCCCACGAATTTGGGCTCCACACGCATGGCGAGGGTCTCTTGGACCAAATTGGCCGTGCCGCCGGCCACCAGACGCAGCAGGGGTGAGTTGAGCCGGGCGTTATCCATGCTGAAAAGACCGGCGTCGATGGAAAAAGGGACCACCAGCTCACTGAAATCGGTCCGCGGTTGTTTCGTCGGCCTCTCCGCCAGTCCGAAGGCCGTCTGGACATTGCGCACCATATCGGCCAGATCGATGCCGATGATGGCACCGTTGTTGAAGTTGAGTTCGCCTTTGCCCGTGAGGGTTTTGCGGATGGCGTCGGCGGTGTCACCGGTGAAACGCAGATTGATCGCCGCGGTCAGCAG
>JAGTVD010000011.1 GCA_018224505.1 Desulfatitalea sp.
AGACGCTGCACTTCCGACCGGGTGGCATCAGAGACCCAAGCACGATCGGCCAGTTGCCGCAGCAGTGTTTGCTGAGTCTCTTCGCCGTGGTGCATCAGTTTGGGGGCCGCGTACTCGAGCACTGGCTGGTCTTCGGTGTTGACGGGCCCCGGCTCGAACAACCGGCCGAGGTCCTCGGAGACTATCAGCCGGGTAAGCAGTTCCGGGTAAGCCAAGTCTATGTGGCGCGACCGGTGCGCATAATCGATATTCTCCTTGGCTTGCGCCCAATTCAGGCCGGCCTCTGCCTTGAAGCCAACGAACAGAAAGTCCCTGGACAATCCGCCCGGTTCACATGACACCAGCAGGCTGTTGGGAAACACCTCGGCAAAGGTGCGCCCGATCAGGGCAAAAGTGGGCCAATCCATCTGGTAGCAGTGAAACCACTGGACGTAAATGCCCTGGTCGGTGAGCCGGTTTTTGGCCACCTGGAAAAAATCACGGGTGAACAGGGCGGCCATGCCGGCCATCCACGGATTGGAGGGTTCGGATATGATCACATCGTAGCGCGTGCGGGTCAGGGCCAGGTGAGCCATGGCATCCTGGACGATGGCCCGGGTGCGCGCATCGTCCAGCACATTGTTGTTCCAAGGTTCGAAGAAACGACTGGCCTCGAATACCCGATCATTGATGTCGATCACATCCAGTTGCGCCACCGGATAATGCAGCACCTCGCCGCCGGTGACCCCGCTGGCCAGCCCCAGGACCATCACCTTCTCCGGTGACCGGGCAAACAACATGGGAAAGTGGGCCAGCAGGGTCTGGGTTTTCATGTCCCCCCGGGACGAAGCGTCCATCTTGCCGCTGTTGGCCATGGAGAATTCGGCCTCGCCAAAGGGCCCGGGATATTTCAGCACGGTGGTAAACCCGCCGATGCCGTCCCCGTAATAGACCAGCTCGCCGCGTTCAGTGGCGGACAAAATCTGCGCACCGGAAAAAAGGGCCCGCAGCCAGCCGGTGTTTTGGAGAATTTCGGCCCCACCGGCGGTCTCGTCAAAACGATGATATTTGCCCGTGGACAGTACATGGCGATTCCAATCGGGATAGGCGATGCATAACCCCACGCCGGCCACCAGCGCCGCGGCCAGGCCCGCCCAGCGGATCATGGATGTGCGATGCCGGTAAAACACCACCGCCCCGACCGCCAGGGAGGTCAATAGCTGCAGGGCCACCACCAGGCGCAATCCGTTCTCCTTGCCCACCAGGGGGATCAGGAGAAATCCGGCACTGAACGATCCCAGCACGCAACCGATGGTGTTGATGGTGTACGCCACACCGATGGAGCGGCCCACCTGGTCCAGGGATCGGGTGTAGATTTTAGCCACCAGCGGGAAAGTGGCCCCCAGGAAGAAGGTGGGCAGCACCATAAAGCCAAACAACACCAGACCTTTGGTCAGGGAAAGTAAACCGAACTGGTCACTGAAAGCATAAATCAGCTTGGCGAAAAAGAGCTGGCTGTCCCCGAACAATTGACTGATGCCCAAAGCACAAAGGGCGGCCACGATCTGACTGCCCACAAGCAGCGTCATGGCATCCCGGCTGCGGTCGGCCCACCGTCCGAAGACCATGTTACCCAGGGCCAAACCGACGATGAAGGTGACCAGCACAACCGTAAAAGAGTAGGTGGTGGGACCCACGATCAGGCCCAACAGCTTGGTCCACAACACCTCGTAGGCCATGGCGCAAAACCCCGAGATCATAAAAATCAACAGGGCGCCCGCCACGGCGACCGACGAACGAGCGCCCCCCGCGGCGGTCGGCATATCCGTCGCCGTTTGCCGCTGCGGTTGCGCCGTGGCCGGTGGTCTTGCCCGACCACCGGCCACGGCATCGGGTGCAAGGGCCAGGCAAGCGACACCGATGGCGCAATTGAGCACGACGGCCGTGAGCATTGTGCCCCAGACCCCGAAAACGTGGATCATCCAAAAGCCGCACAGCAGTGCCCCCAACGCCGCGCCCAGGGTGTTGAGCCCGTACAGCCGGCCGGCATGGGCACCGAGATGGGAGAGGCTACCGACATAAAATTTGCACAATATCGGCAGGGTAGCCCCCATGCAGACGGTGGGCAGCCCCAGCACCAGGGCAGCGCCGACAAACAGGAACAGGTTGTAAAGCAAGGTGTATTCGTACAAATTGTTGTACAGAAGGCCGTACAACCCCTTGGAAAGCATCAGCAACAACGGCACGAACAGCGCGTAGAGACCGATGGTCAGCTCCAACAGCCCGTAGACACGCACCAGTTGCAGCCCCTGGAACCGGTCGACCTGGCGGCTGGCGATATAGCTGCCCAGCCCCAGTCCGCCCATGAAAACCGTGAGAATGGCGCTGACAGCAAACGGTGCACCGCCGATCACACGGGACAGCAGTCGCATCCAGATGATTTGATAGACCAGACCGGTAAGGCCGGAGAGAAAAAAGCAGAGCAGCACAAACCCTGCCAGGCGCTGGCCCGGGTGGGACGGTGGGGGTTTTGTTTTCATCATCTTCCATCACAACGGCCCGCGACCACCAAGGGTCGGACACTGCTGATTACGGAAGGGCGGGCGCTCGGAGCCACCCTGTCCGGGATATGCCCCCAGGCGGAAGCCGTTATACACGCGCCCAGGGGGTGAGGGATTTCCGAACGCCACGCCGGACAAGCGGCATTTGGGCCAACCAACGGCCGCTTGCCGGCGGGCGATGGGTTACATTAGTTCAGGTCCTTGAAGCCTTTGCCCTCTTGGACCAATTTTTCCAGCAGGGCCGCAGGCTTGAAGTCGTCCCCGTATTTTTCCTGGAAGTCCTTCATCACTGCCAGAATTTTATCGAGTCCGACCAGGTCCGCATAGAACATGGGGCCACCGCGGTACAGCGGCCAGCCATAACCGTTGATCCAGATCACATCCAGGTCGCTGGGTCGCACGGCGATCTTCTCTTCCAGGATCTTGGCGCCTTCGTTGATGATGGGGTAAACGCAACGCTGCAGGATCTCCTCGTCGGAGATCTCCCGGCGGTCATAGCCCTTCTTTTTGGCGAAATCGACAATCAGCTGATCGACTTCGGGCGCGGGCATGGGCGTCCGGCCGCCTTTGTCGTAATTGTAAAAGCCTTTGCCGGCCTTGAGGCCGAAGCGGCCCTGTTCGCAGAGCATCTCACGAATAGTGGCGCTGGTGGAGGTATCCTTGCTCCACCCCAGATCATTGCCAATCAGGTCGTAAAGCTGGAACGGCCCCATGGGGAATCCGAAACCGTAAACCACCTTGTCCACCTGGGCGGGCAGTGCTCCTTCCAGAATCAGCTTTTCACTTTCGCGGCGGCGCTGGGCAAACATGCGGTTGCCGGCAAAGCCGTAGCACACGCCCACCACCACGGCGATTTTCTTGATGCGCTTGGCCAGGGCCAGGGAGGTTGCCAGAACGATCTTGGCGGTCTTGGCACCGCGCACAACCTCGAGCAGCCGCATCACGTTGGCCGGACTGAAGAAGTGCAGGCCGATCACCGATTCGGGCCGCTGGGTCTGGGCCGCAATTTCGTTTACATCCAAATAGGAGGTGTTGGTGGCCAGGATGGCATCCTTTTTACAAATGGCATCCAGCTTGGTGAAGATCTCCTTCTTAAGATCCATATTTTCGAAGACCGCTTCGATCACCAGGTCCACATCCGCCAGGTCTTCCATGGCCACGGTGCCTTTGATCAGGCCCATGCGCTTTTCCACATCTTCGGCGGTCATCTTGCCCTTGGCGGCGGTGATCTCGTAGTTTTTGCGGATGGTGCCCAGACCGCGATCCAGGAACGCCTGCTTGGACTCCACCAGAACCACCGGAATGCCCACATTGACGAAGTTCATGGTGATCCCGCCGCCCATGGTGCCGGCACCGATGATGCCCACCTTCTTGATGTCCAGCTTGGGGGTTTCAGCGGGAATATCGGGAATCTTGGCCACCTGGCGCTCGGCAAAGAAGTAGTACCGTTGGGCCGCCGACTGGGATCCGCTCATCAAGTCGCTGAACAGTTGGCGCTCATAGGTCAACCCCTCGGCAAAGGGTTTGTGCACCGCCGCTTCCACGGCCTTGACGCATGATTCGGGGGCCTCGAAACCCCGCTTGGTCTTGGCGATCACCTTGCGGTAATCGGCGAAGATTTCCGGCTTGCTGCGGGCCGCTTCCACCTTTTCATTCATTGCGCTCACCTGGCGCAGGGGGCGCTTTTCGGCCAGCACTTTGCGGGCGAAGGCCACCGCGCCTTCGGCCAGATCACCTTCGACGATCTCGTCGATCAGCCCTTCCTTGAGAGCCTTGGGCGCACCGATGGGATCGCCGATGGCGATCATGGGCAACGCCTTCTCGGGACCGATCAAACGCGGCAGTCGCTGGGTACCGCCGGCGCCGGGCAGCAGGCCGAGCTTGACTTCCGGCAGGCCAAACTGCGCCGTGGGGACGGCCACCCGGAAATGGGAGCTCAGGGCGGTCTCCAGACCGCCACCAAAGGCGGTGCCGTGGATGGCGGCGATCACCGGCTTGGCGCACTGGTCGAAGATGGTCAGCACGTCGGGCAGGTGGGGCGCTTTGGGCGGTTTGCCGAATTCACGAATGTCCGCACCCGCGCAAAAAGTACGACCTTTGCAAATCACGACGATGGCCTTGATCTCGTCATCACCCATTGCCATGGTGATCCCATCGGCCATCCCCTTGCGCACCGGATACCCCAGGGCGTTTACCGGGGGGTTGTCGATCCAGAGCAACCCGATCTCACCTTGTTTTTCCAACGACACAGCTTCCGTAATGGCGATCATTGATCCTCCTCCTTTGAGCTTATAATATGTAGAAATAAAACAAGATACCCCTTAAGCAGTAAACACCTGCAGGGTTTTCAAGCATAAGGAACAAATTGCGTCTTTGTATAATCACACCTTGGCGCCGATGTCCATCCATTTGGTGCTAGCCATTTGTTGTCAAATCAATGGCAGACTGGTAGACTTCAGCATTTAATAGAAATGAAGGAGTATTCGCCATGGCACCCGACGCCCAACCATTCGATCTTTGCATCATCGGTGCCGGTCCGGGAGGGTTTGCCGGCGCCATGCGCGCCGTTGACGCGGGGCGCCGGGTGTGCCTGATCGAGGCGGACGAAATCGGCGGCACCGGGGTCAAGTGGGGAGCCCTGGCATCCAAAACCATGTGGGAATTGGCCAAGGATTACGCCGTGGCTGCCAAACGCGACCGCGGCTATCGTTGTATCGACCTGCAAGTGGACTACCAGGCGGTCCGGGACACGGTGATTACCGCCGTCAAAGAAAAGCAGGACCAGCTGCTCTCCCAACTGGCAACGTTTGCCGAAGGCCGCTGGAAAGGTCCGGGCGGTATCACCTACCTGCAAGGCCGTGGCAGCCTGTCAGGCACCGACCGGGTGACCGTGGCGTTGAAAACGGGTGGGCACAAGGAGATTCGAGCGGATAACATTCTCATCGTTACCGGGTCCAAACCCCGCCAATTCGCCCACATCGCGGTGGACCGGCAACGGATCTTCGACTCGGACAGCATCCTCGACCTCAAACACTTTCCCCCCCGGCTGATGATCATCGGGGCCGGCATCACCGGATGTGAATACGCCACCATTTTCTCCAATTTCGGACAGACGCGGGTGTATCTGGTGGATCATCAGGAACAGGTCATTCCTTATGAGGACACCGATGTGAGCGCATTTGTCAGCCGCAACCTGGAAAAGAAGGGCGTGACCATCTTCCACTCGGCGCGGCTACGGGACATCGTGCAGCAGCCCCAACACTTGGAGGTGGCGCTGGATTTTGCCGATGGGCACACCACAATGGTGGAGGTGGATGCGGTGCTGATCTCCATCGGCCGCGATCCCAACACCCGGGGGCTGAATCTGGCCGCGGCGGGGATCACCCCTGACAATGCCGGTTTTCTGGATTGCGACGCCGATGGCCGGGTCCGGCAGCATATCTACGCCGCCGGGGATGTGACCCACCGACCGGCCCTGGTCAACATGGCGGTGATGGAAAGCCGGCATGCGGTCAAACACATGTTCCACCTGCCTACCCGCCCGCTCAGTTTTCCCAACATGTCCACGGTGATGTTCTTTCACCCGGCGGTGGCGGCCGTGGGCTTGAGTGAAAAGGGGTGTCAACAGCGGGGTCTGGCCTACCGGGTGGCCACTTACGCAAACGCTCTGCTGCCCCGGGCCATTGCCATGCGCGCCACCAAGGGATTTGTCAAGATCATCGTCAGCGATGACGACACCCAGAAAATTCTGGGCATGCGGGCCGCCGGGCCGCAAGTATCCAGCACCATCATGTCCATCGCCCTGCTCATCGACCAGGACAAGAACGCCCTGGATGTTGTCGGCGCCATGTTTCCGCACCCCACCATGTCCGAAGTCATCCAGGAGTGCCTGCGACTTCTGGTCGGCAAATCCCTCTTCAAACCCGAGGCTTTTCCCGACCTGCTCACCATCCGCCGCTGGCAGCCCCGAACCGGTTACACTGGCGTACCTGTGGAACCATTTTAAGCAGTGCCCCCCAGGCAATCCTACCGAATTTGCCCATGCAAGGTCGTCGTCGCCGGCACCGGCAGATCATGTTTGCGCATCCGGTCCAGCAGCAGACGCAACGTTGTTGTGGAAGCGAGGTTGCCGGCGGCCAGAGCCACCGCTCCGATCAGATTGCCCGCCAATCCCAATCGAAGGGTCGCCGCGGCCAGAAACAGCACCGTGGCCAGGTAGGCCGCCTGCCCGGCGATGACAGCCAGAGGCTTTCGGTGCAGGGCGGCCAGGCCTTCGCCCTGGGCACGGATGGCGACCGTCAGGGGAAAGGCCACCAGCGCCCACGCTGTAATACGAACCACTGACAAATCCGCGGCCGCCAGGTTTTGCAACCGCACGTAATAAAATTCAGCCAGCCCGGGCAAAAGGAACAGCAACGGCAGACATCCTGAAACAATACCAGCGGCCATGGCAAAAAACAGGATCCGTTGGTCCCGGTTTCCGGGAGATTGAAAGGCCAGCACCACCTCTTGAATGCGGGTGGTGCCGAAAGCCACCGGCGTCGCCAAACCCAACGCCAAATAGTAGGCCGGCAGCATCCGTTCGGGATCGGCGGCCCGGGCGATGAAGGCGCCCAAGAGCATGGCGGACATGGCGAGCAGATAGCCGCTCATCGAAAGAGGCAGATTGAAACGGATCAACTCCCATAGGGTCGGCGGTGGCCCACCGGCGGGCACCAATCGTCTAATGAATGGCGCTGCCAGCAACGCCGACGCCCCCACCTCCAAAGCGACCGGCAAGGTGAGACATACGATGGCCCACAAGGGTCCCACAGCGCCCAGGAAGACGAACAACGGCGCCAGCAACGCCGTGATCACAATGCGCATCATGGTGGCCAGGCTGGCCCGACCGGCTGCCATGCCGTTATACATGCTGACCTGGTAAGGAATGCGCATGAAGAATAGCCATTGCAGCGGCAGGCTTGCCAATAGCGTGATATGGGCCGGGTGGGCAATGGACGATGGCAGCCCCATCAACCCCTCGAAAAGCAAGCGGGCCACGGGCGGCATACACAACAAGGCCTGCACCGTCACCGCCACCAAAGCCAATCGATGCACCACCGAACGAAACGGGCCGAACCCTTCCCGATTTCGACCATACACCATCCCGGTGGCGACCAGGCCAAAACCGAAGGTACCCAGCAAAAACAGGACCATGTTGGACTGGGCCAGGCCAGCCAGATTCAGGGGGCCGCCTTGGCCCCGGGAGGCCACCATGGCGACCAATGGATAGGTCAACCCCTGGGAGGCGGATTGAAGCGCCAGGGGTGCAAAAAATCGCGCAAGGGCCGTAAAGCTCGGTTTATCGGAAAAGGGCTCGTTCATGCCGCTCTCATTCACACATCTTTGGATGCATCGTCAATCCGGACGGGACACATGCCATTGCCCGCTGCGTCAATGGATGGTTTCGCTGAACATCGATAAGGTGCCATGGATCGCAAACGGCTCATCCGCGAATCACAGCACGCCCGAAGTAGACAAAACGGCGAACAGTTCGTATGGTACGATTTTACGTGTGCATCGCGCCTTCGGATATAAATTGTGTTATACAAGACCCGACATATTGTGCATCGACATCGGTTTTGGCAACAGGAGCGTCGGATCGACCATGAAAAAGAAACGCACCCCCCGGGCAGCAATCAAAGACGATGGCTGCACTTTCCCACCCGGCAATGGGGCCTCCGCGGACGCTATCACCCCGGGTGTTTTTGAAAAAGAGGAGGGACGGCTTTCCCGGACACCCTTCGTGGGCCTATACATCATTCAAAGAGGGCGTTTCGTCCATGTGGACGAAGGGTTCTGCAAAATTCTGGGCTATGCCAGCCCTGCGCATCTGGAGGGCCGCTCGTTGTGGGATATGGTGCATCCCGAAGATCGCGGCCGCGTCACCCTCCGCCAGACACCACACCGATCGCCTTTTCCCGACACAGAAAGCTTCCGCATCCTTCGGGCCGACGGGTCCGCCCGAGAGGTGCGCATGCGTGGCGCCAACGCCTTATGCGAGGGCAAATCGGCCAATGTGGGCTATCTGATGGACCTGAGCGCCATCGAAACCGTGGAAAATGCACTGGATCATTACCGCACCATCATCAACGAGGTGGAAGACGCCGTGGCCGAGGTGAATCTCGATGGCACGATCCGGTTTTCCAACCTGTCCGGATTCCGGATCTGGGGGGTGGGTATCAATGAAACCATCGGCCAGGATTACCGCACCTACACCGATCCGGAATCGGCCCAAGCCATTTTCGAAGCATACAACAAAGTGTTTCGCACAGGTATACCGGGCAAGAACATTATCTACGAAATCATCCGCAAGGACGGCCGACGCAGGGTGGTGGAAGATTCCGTTTCACCGATTCGAGACCCCGAAGGAACGATCACCGGATTTCGAACCGTCAGCCGGGACATCACCGACCGCAGGGAAGCGGAAAACAAACTGACCGAACACCGCACCCGCCTGGAAGCCATCTTCCGCAGCGTCAAGGATGCGATCATTACCGTGGATCCGGAACTGCGGGTCATCGAGGCCAACGCTTCGGCGGAAACCATCTGCGGCCTGGACATCCAACGGATCGTCGGCCAGGTCTTCCCCAAATGCCTGCAACAGTGCACCCGGTCATGCTGCGATGTGCTTCAGCAATCCTTGCAAAAAAAATCCACCATCCGGGAATATCGGGTGGAGTGTGACCTGAGCCAGCGCCATCAGCAACTGGTCAGCGTCAGCAGCTCACCCTTGTTGAGCCCCGAGGGCCGCTTCATGGGAGCAGTGCTGGTCATCCGCGACATCACGTTGCTGCGGGACATGGAACGGGAACTGCGCGAACGGCACCAATATCAGAATATCATCGGCAAGAGCAAACGGATGCAAGAGATCTTCACGCTTCTGGAAGAACTGGCCGACCTGGAAACCACCGTATTGCTCACCGGCGAAAGCGGCACCGGCAAAGAGCTCATCGCCAAGGCACTGCACTACAGCGGTCACCGCGCCTTCAAGCCTTTCATGGCCGTCAACTGCTCCGCCCTGGCGGAAAGCCTGCTGGAAAGCGAACTATTCGGTCATGTCAAAGGCGCGTTCACAGGTGCCATCAGCAGTCGCCAGGGCCGTTTTCAAGCCGCCCATGGCGGGACCATCCTTCTGGACGAAGTGGGCGACATATCCCCGCTCATACAACTCAAACTGCTGCGGGTGCTCCAGGAGAAGGAATTCGAACGGGTCGGGGAGGCAACCCCCCAGAAAGTGGATGTAAGGGTGATCGCCAGCACCAACAAGGATCTGCGCGCCAAGATCCGCAGCGGGGAGTTCCGCGAAGATCTCTACTACCGTCTGAAAGTGGTGGAGATATTTCTACCGCCCTTGCGCGAACGGCTGGAGGATATACCACTGCTCACCGATCACTTTCGCCAGACCTTCAACAGGCGCTTCAAAAAGAACATCGAAGGGGTCCGTGCGGAGGTGCTGGCCAAGTTCATGGATTACCATTGGCCGGGCAATGTACGGGAACTGGAACATGTGATCGAACGCGCCTTCGTCCTCTGTCATGGCAGCATGATCGCCGTGGAACACCTGCCACCAGAGATCCGCAACTATATTTCGGCGGCAACCGCTACAGCGGTCGCGCCTTCGAAAAAACCCCAAAAATCGCAGGATATTCTCGATGCCCTGCAGAAAACTTACTGGAACAAATCCAAAGCCGCCGCACTGCTGGGGATCAGCCGCCAAACCCTGTACCGCAAGATGAAAACGCTGAAATTGCCGAACCAAACAGATCCCTGGATCCGGGACCCGGCACCCCCGGAAGAGTAAGAGCCTGCGGAAAGCGGCCCCCACGTTTCACAAGAGCGCTGCCATCGAACCCCGAGCATCCCGCCCCTATATTATAGGAAACCGCATATAGACACCGGTAACCGTTGCGCCCCACATGTAACATCAAAGTGTAACGTGTTACAATTTGTATCGTTACACTTTGTAATATTTCCGGCTTCCGTCCAGTTCGACAATATCGTACGTCGTGCTAACGCACGGATTTATAGACACCTCCGCCTGCCACAAATAACATAGGCTTGCGGCACGGCTTTTGAATCATATAGCGTACGATTGTATGGCCCTCGTTCATCGAACCTGCACTTCCGGTCCACACCAGTAGACAATAACAGCTGCGTTGACGTCTAAGGTGGTTGAGGGTCCCGGCCATCGGCATCCATGGAGACAAAACCATCATCACAAATGGTTCACTTGGTCACCGCTGGCGTCGGACAAGACGGTTCCTTGTGTGGGCTGATCAGCTTCACCCTCTTTACCCGGCCAAAACAAGGAGCCATACGCAGCACCCATCATTTTCCGTTTCATAACGCTCAACAGGGAGGAACACATGAAGAAAAAAGTATTGATGTCCGTATGTTGCCTTATTTTTGCGCTCACACTGCTGCCCGTAGCCGCTTCGGCGGAAAAGGAACTCAAACTCGCCTCATGGGGGCCGACCCAGCACTTCGTCGCCGAAGCACGGGCCGAATGGATCAAGGAAGTCAATGAAAAGTTGGCCGGACGTTACAAAATCGTCGACTATCCTGGCGGTCAGCTGTTCGGTCCGCGCGATATGCATACGGCGGTCGCACGCGGTTCGGTGGATATCGGCGTGGTGCTTCAACCGGCCATGCTCGCCATGGTACCCATCGTACAGGGGGTGTATCTGCCCTTTGCGTTTGACAACCTGGACGAAACGGCCAAGGCCTATTCAGGTGAATCGTTGGAGATTATCGAGCGGGCGATTGAAGAAAAACGTATGAAGCTACTTTACACCAGCTACACCGACGGCGTTCAGATGTACAGCTCTAAAGGCAACATCCAAACTATGGAAGACTTCAAAGGACTGCGGATCCTTTCACAAAGTCCTATTTTTTCTGAAATCATGGCCAAGCTGGGCGCCGCTCCGGATACCTCCGTACCGCAAACCGAACAATACATGGCACTGCAAAGAGGCGTTTCCGATGCCATCGCCAACTCCGTCGTAGGCGGATATTTCCAGAAAAATCACGAGGTTGCCCCTTACGTCACCATCATGGACATGAGCTTTTCGACCATTCTGGTCGTCATGAACCTCAATACATGGAACACTCTTCCGGCCGATGTTCAGGAAGCACTCGTATCCATCGGCCAGGAAAAGGGCATTAAAACCCTGCATATGGCCAAGGGGTGGCAGGCCAATTTCGTCAACCGATTGAAGGAAGAGGGGGCCACGGTCACTGAGATGTCCGCCGAGGAACTGGCAAGAATCCGCGTGGTCGCCCGGGAAGTGTGGGAGAAGTGGGCGAAATCCAACGGTCCGGATGCACAGCGTCTTTTGGAAATCAGCTTGCAGTAAGGCTTGCGTTGAGAACTGGTCGCCTTTGGCAACCTCCACGTCCGTTACCATCTGGCGGGCCGGGCCCGGTGTCCGGCCCGCCAGATGAAAACCCGCTTCCATCAACAGGACAGGCTTATGCAGACACCACCCCAAAAAAAATTCTTTCTTTTCAGATGCATTGATTTAAGCAGCGATTTCGCCGGTGTGTTGTCAGCGCTTTGTCTGCTGACAGTGACCTTCATCATCAGCTACGAAGTCTTTGCCCGGTACCTCTTTTCCGCACCGACCACCTGGGTGGCGGAAATCAGCATTTACCTGTGCATGGCCCTGGGCCTAT
>JAGTVD010000012.1 GCA_018224505.1 Desulfatitalea sp.
ACGGCCGTATGAAGATCGCCGTCATTGACCCGCGGTGCTCGAAAACCGCCGCCCGGGCCTGGAAGTGGCTGCCGGTGGAGCCGGTCAATGGGGTACCGGCCATCGCCATGGCCCTGATCGGCTGGATTATCGACAACGGGCGCCATGATGCCCAATACCTGGCCAACACGAACAAAGCCGCCGCCCGGGAGGACAATGAGCCCACCTGGTCCCAGGCCGCCTGGCTGGTCAAAATCAACCCCGACGGCACATCCGGTCAATACCTGCGCGCCTCGGACCTGGGGCGTCCCATCGAGACGCGCACCAAAAAAGACGGCAGCACCTGGCCGTTCGATGCCTTCGTGGCCAAATCCGGCGACGATTATGCCACCTTCGATCCCAACGACGAAACGACCCCCATCGAAGGCGACCTGTTCGTGGACACCACCGTGAATGGCATCGCAGTTAAAAGCGTGCTGCAAATCATATATGACGCTTCCAAGGTGCGCACTTTCGATCAGTGGTGCGATCTGGCCGGGATCCGGTCCAGCGACCTGAACGAAATCGCCAAAGAGTTCACCAGTCACGGTAAAAAGGCCGTGGCCGACCTGCACCGCGGCGTTTCCCAGCACACCAGCGGCTTTTACAACGTGACGGCCTGGTATACGGTCAACGCTCTGATCGGCAACATCGGCTGGCAGGGCGGCTTGTGCAAAGCCACCACCTGGAACTACACCGGCAATCTGCCCGGCAAACCCTTTGACGTCACCAAGCAGTATGCCGGCGGCATCAAAGCCTGGGGCGTGAACATCATCCGCCACAGTGCCGTGTACGACCAATCCACGCTTTTTGAGGGGTATCCGGCCAAGCGGACCTGGTACCCCTTTTCCACCGACATTTACCAGGAGGTCATTCCCAGCATCGGCGATCAATATCCGTATCCCATCAAGGCCTTACTGCTGTACATGGGATCCCCGGTATATGCGCTGCCTTCGGGCCACACGCTGATCGAGATCCTGCGCGACACGGCCAAGCTGCCGCTGTTCATCGCTTCCGATATCACCGTGGGTGAAACGAGCATGTTCGCGGATTACATTTTCCCCGACACCACCTACCTGGAGCGCTGGGAGTTTCCGGGCGCGCACCCTTCTGTGTCCCCCAAGGTGTTTCCCATCCGCCAGCCGGCGGTGGCACCCCTGGTGGGCAAGGTGACCGTCTTCGGCGAAGAGATGGCCATGAATCTGGAGGCCCTGATTCTGGCCATGGCCGAAAAACTGGCGTTGCCCGGCTATGGCGACAATGTGTTCGGCCCGGGCCGCCATATGCGCCGCGAGGAAGATCTCTACCTGCGCATGGTGGCCAATGTCGCCTTTGGCGATAAGCCTGACGGCTCCGATCGCGTGCCGCCGGCCGATGCGGAGGAGATCCGGATCTTCGAAGCCTCCCGTCGGCACCTGCCCAAAACGGTTTTCGACGCGCAGCGCTGGAAACAGGTGGTCGGCGCTGAAAACTGGCCCTATGTGGTTTATGTCCTCAACCGCGGCGGCCGTTTTCAGAGCTACGCCGACGCCTACAAGGATTATCGGCTGACCAATGCCTACGACAAAATGGTGGGCCTCTATTTCGAAAACCTGGTCACCACAAAAAATTCCATTACCGGCAAGCCGTATCATCCCCACGGCGACTTCATACCGGGGCCTACCGACTGCGCGGGCAACATCATCCGGGACCGCGAGGCGGGCTATGAAATGACGTTGATCACTTATAAATACATCACCCAAACCAAAAGCCGCACCGGCGGTAACTATTGGCTGAGCGCCGTCTATCCCGAAAACTTCGTGGAGATATCCACCCACGACCTGCGCCGGTTGGGCCTGCGCAACGGCGACAAAGTGCGCGCGGTCTCGGCCACCAACCCGGAGGGTGTCTGGGACTTGGGCAATGGCACGCGCATCCCCATGGTGGGCAAGGTCAAAGGCATCGAAGGTATTCGCCCCGGGGTGGCTGCCTTTTCCCTCGGCCACGGCCACTGGGCCCAAGGCGCAACATCCATGGAGATCGACGGTGTTGCGGTGCAAGTGGACCAGCGCCGCGCCAGAGGATTCCATGCCAACGCGGCCATGCGGGTGGACCCTGTGTTGAGAAACACCACCCTCAGCGATGTGGTGGGCGGAAGTGCCGTTTTTTACCAAAGCCAGATCAAGCTGGTCAAAGTGGATTGAAGGTATTACTTTAACTAATTGTGTAGATTGCGATGATGGAACGGTATGAAAGCATTTCATGAACTACTATCTGATTCCGCTGCCGCCCATGGCCACTTGTGTGCCGGCCAGGTGGTGGGGGTGCGCATGGCCATGCTGGGGTGTCGCCTGATCGGCCTCGATGACCCCACCCGCCGCGAACAGATCAAAAAGCTGATTGTCTATGTGGAGATGGACCGCTGTACGGCCGACGCGGTGGCCCATGTCACCGGCGTGAAATTGGGGCGCCGGAGTCTGAAGTTCATGGATTACGGCATCATGGCGGCCACATTCGTGAACCTGGAGACCGGCAAGGCCTTTCGGGTGCTGTCCACCGAGGAGGCCCGGGACCTGGCCTCCGTGTATGCCCCGGATATCGCCGGCAAGGTCCCGCAACAGCTGGCCGCGTATCAAAGAATGCCTGACAGTGTGCTGTTCAAGGTGCAGAGCGTCCATGTGAAGCTGGATCCTTGCGATATGCCGGGCCCCACGCGGCGCAAGATTGTTTGCAGTCGCTGCGGCCAGGTCATCCGGGACCGCCGTGAGGTCTACCTGGACAACCGTCCCATCTGCAAACCCTGTTCGGAGGCGTGCTATTTCTCCCATGCCAGGGAGGTCACCTGGCCGGCCATGAACTGGTCACCCGGCGAACGCAACAGCTCTGAGGAAGAAACGCAATCGGACCGCCCGATAGAAAGGTCACCATGCTGAAAAAAATCAAAGTGGAACAAGCGGTCGGCACACGACTGGCCCACGACATAACGGAGATACGGCCCGGCGAATTCAAAGGGGCCGCTTTTCACAAGGGACACGAGGTGTGCCATGAGGACATTTGCCACCTCCAGAAACTGGGCAAAAACCATCTCTATCTCATCGATCTGGCCGATGATGAGATCCACGAAAACGAAGCGGCGGCCATTCTGGCCGGCAGCCTTGCCGGCGAAGGCATCCAATGGGAGGACAATCCCCGGGAAGGCAAAATCGGGCTCCATGCCGCCGTCGATGGCCTGCTGGCGGTCGATCCCGCCGCCCTGGCCGCCTTCAATATGGTCGATGAAGTGATGTGCGCGACGCTGCACAGCCACACCCTGGTCCAAAAAGGCCAATTGGTGGCGGCCACCCGCGCCATCCCCCTGGTGATGAAACGCGCGCCTGTGGAACGGGCCGCGGCCATTGCCGCGCAGAACGGAGGCGTCGTCTCGGTTAAGTCCTTGAGAAAGGCCCGCGCGGGATTGGTGGTGACCGGCAGCGAGGTTTACCATGGGCTGATCCAGGACAAATTCGCCCCCACGCTCAGCGCCAAAATCAGCGCCCTGGGATCCGAAGTTGCCGGCACCACCTTTGCACCGGATGACGAGGAAATGATCGTCACTGCGATCCGGGACCACTTGGACAACGGATGCGACCTGCTGCTGCTCAGCGGCGGTTTGAGCGTGGATCCCGACGACGTGACTCGCAAAGCGATCCAGATGGCCGGCGCCGGCGAGATCCACTACGGCGCGGCAGCCCTGCCGGGGGCCATGTTCCTGGTGGCCTACATCGG
>JAGTVD010000013.1 GCA_018224505.1 Desulfatitalea sp.
GGATTAGGAGGGATAGCAGCAGCCACACCCTCGTGTGCCGGCGCTTTTTCACTCTTGGTTCCATATACGTAAAGCTCTCTTTGCCGTTTGAGTCAGATCTGGAAGATCTGTATGGCAAGGGGATATGCAATTTCCGAACCAGAGATAAGCCAACCCGAATCAGGCTTACATTCAGTCAATTCCCGATTCTGATCGACGGTAGTGTCCTACAAATGACGATTTTCGGCTGGGCGGTGACAAAAAACCGCAACCATGTCTGAATTCCAAGGACACTGTGTTTGACAAATGTGATTTGATGCTTAATTTATTAACTTAAATCGTTTGTTTCGAAGGGTATTAAGCTAACAGTGAAAAATGTTTAACGGGAGGAGGCGCACATGAAAAAATTGTTGTTCCTGTTGTTATTGGCGGCGTTCATCATGGGTTGCGGGCAAAGTGCCGTGCGCTCGGAGTTTTGGCAGCACAATACGATGTATAGCAGTTGGGACCATATGGCATTCAGCTGGGGGGGTTTCAGAAACCCGACGGCGGAAGCCGGCCAGATGTCCGCTGAGCAAAATTGGTGGGGTATTGAAGTGCCATACGTTCCCGGCCAGTAAGATCGCACCAAAGCCCGAAACGATGAACCGAGTCAGCCCTTCAGGGCTGCTCGGTTTTTTTGTTTTCAAAAGCCGGGGTCGACCCACTCATTCGAAACCTTTATGTCAGCGCGGGTCCTTGCGCTCCAACACTTGCTCACCGGCCTCTTCTTTGTCGGCAGGTTTGAGCACCGTCGCCTGCCACAAATCAGCCAACCCCTCCTCCTCCCGCGTACCGGTTTTCCATTTGAGCCCCCGGTCAAGCGCTAGCAAAGCCAGATAAAAGGCCACCACCAACACCACGATGGTCAGCACCATGATGGAAAGGTCTTCAACGATTCGGATCAACAGCTGCATCGGTCACCATTCTTAGAACAATGGGATAATGGCGCTCAGGCCGCCAGTACATTCTTCTGCCATTGTGCTGCCACAAACTGGTTTGAAAAACGGACACCTTTTCAAACATTATACGTTCGCCAATGTCCACAACTTTTTTCATCATACAAGATCCCCCACCCACTGCACAACGCCTGCATAGGTGGTGGGGGACGCATCGTTTGAATGACATCAACGAAAGTCAATTGATATATAGCGCGGTTGGTATATAATGATGTCGATATGAACGCTTCAGACCTGTATCTGTGTCGCTGTATTCAACGACGAGGTTTAATCAGGAAGATGCCACTTCAACCGCACGCTGAACGCCCCCGGCCCTTGATGCCGTTCTTGTGCGCAATACTGATGCTGCTCATCCTGACGACGGCATGTGGTGGAGAGAGCGAATACCGCAAAGTCGCTTTTGAACCCCGGATCGAAACCGAGCCGGTGGCGACCCACGACACTGACCGGCCGCGCATGCAGGTGGCCGTGGCCGCCATGATCTCACCTCGGGAAACCTTCATTTATTACCGCGAATTGGTGGATTACCTGCTGGACCGGTTGGGTTACGATGCCGAGCTGGTCCAGCGCAAAACCTACGAAGAAGTCAACGCGTTGTTGGCCGAAGGGGCTATCGACCTGGCGTTTATCTGCACCGGTCCTTTTGTGGATGGCCAAGGCGCTTCCAGCTTCGAAGCCATCGCTACACCCATCGTGCGGGGTGAACCCTTTTACCGTTCCTATCTCATCGTCCACCGGGAAAGCGCCTTTCAATCCCTGGCGGATCTCGAAGGCAAGGACTTTGCCTTTACCGATCCGGACTCCAACACAGGGAGCTTTGTGCCACGCTTTTGGCTCAACCTGATGGGCACCACCCCGGACATTTTCTTTAACAACTTCACGTTCACCTACAGCCACGACAATTCCATCATGGCCGTCGCCAAAAAGTTGGTCGACGGTGCTGCGGTGGATGGACACATGTGGGATTATTACCAGCAGCACAACGCCTATCACACTTCCCAAACACGGGTTATCCGGGTGTCCGAACCCTTTGGCAGTCCGCCGGTGGTGGTTTCGCGACGCATGGATCCCGAACTGAAATCAGCGCTCATTCAATTGATCCTGACGATGCACGAAGATCCGGAAGGTCATCGGATCCTTTCCGCGCTGTCCATCGATCGCTTCACGGCCCCGGAAAGCCAATGGTACGATCCGGTCAGGGAAATGTTACAGCGCATCGGCAATACCCGGGTATCGGCTGATGGCGCCTAAGAGCCTTGAAAAAATGCTGCTGCTGGTGGTGGCGGTGCTCGTCATCGCCACCGGCATTGCCGTTTCCCAACTGGTGACCCACAGCTACAGCGTGAACCTGCTGGAAATGGCCATAACCCGCGCTGAAAGCATGGCCCACAAGTTGGCCCTGCAAGCCGCAGATGCCATTCTGGTCAACGACAGGGTCGACTTACAGAAAATGCTTGAAGACCAGATGGCCAGCGAACCATCCGCGGCGTACCTGTTTGTCGTGCGCCAAGGCGCCTTGCTGGCCCACACCTTCACCGAGGGTGTCCCGGCCCAACTGATCGATGCCAACAGCCCTGCCGGTCCGGTGGACAGCCACATTGAAAAAATCATTTCGGAAACCGGTCAACGGTTTATCGACGTCGCCTTCCCGATATTCGACGGCAAGGCCGGCACGTTGCGGATGGGACTGTCGGAAGAACCTTACCGCAAGCAGGTCCGCCAGCTATGGATGCGCATGAGCGGCATCACCTTGGGCATTCTGGTCGCAGCCCTCATCGTCGGCCACTGGGTCATCGGCCGCCTGGTTCGCCCGCTGCAACAGTTGACCCAATATGCGGAAAACATCGATGCCGGCAATCTAGATCGGACGGTCACTATTCAAGGCAGCCAGGAAGTGACCAAACTGGCCGCGGCCTTCAATGCCATGCTGGCCCGCCTCCAGGATCACACACTGCAACTGCGGGAGTACACCCTGCGCCTCGAGCAAAAGAACCGGGAACTGGATCGCACCCACAGCCAGTTGAAAACCTCCTTTGCCATCTCGCAACAGATCGCGGCCTTGCCGGGGTTGGACCAGATCTGTCAATACCTGATCCATTCGCTCAAGGAGACCGTCGCGTGCCGCGGCCTGCAACTGTTGATTTTCAACCACGCCACACAAACGGTCACCTTGGCCACCCCCCGGCAGACCAACCACTTCGACCATCGGGCCTACGATCGGATGACCAGCCGCTTCACACCCTACCGGGAGTTGACCTATCTCAATCCATCCGAAATGACGAACAGCGGATTGCCTGATCCTTTGAAGAACATCAAACAAATCGCCTGTTTTCCCATTCGCCATCATGATTTGTTGGTTGGCGTCCTGCTGGCGAACTGCACGGACAACTGCAACTGCCTGACCCACGAACTGGATATCGTCGCCATGATCCTGCACCAGGCCGCCGGCGCCATTCAGCGTGCCGAAAGTCACGAGGCCACGCTGAGGGAATTGCAACGGCGGGTGGATCTCGAGTCAGGGTTGAATGGGATCATCGGCAAGGACCCCAAGATGCAAGTGGTTTTCAAACTGATCGAGGATGTGGCCCCTACCGATGCCACGGTACTGATCCAAGGCGAGAGCGGCACAGGCAAGGAGCTGGTGGCCCGCGCCATTCACGATCGCAGTCACAGGGCCGCCATGCCCTTCGTCGTGATCAATTGCACCGCCTACCCCAGCACGCTGTTGGAAAGCGAACTGTTCGGTCATGAAAAAGGCGCGTTTACCGGCGCCCTGCGCAACAAGATCGGACGGTTCGAACAAGCGGATGGTGGAACGGTTTTTCTGGATGAAATCGGTGAAGTCGAACCAAGCGCCCAGACCAAATTGCTGCGCGCCCTGCAGCAGCAAACCATCGACCGTTTAGGCGGCGATCATCCGATCAAAGTGGATGTGCGGATTCTGGCAGCCACCAATAAGAATTTGCTCGAAGAGGTGAAAAAAGGCCATTTCCGGGAGGACCTGTTCTATCGCCTGAATGTGATCCCCATCCACCTGCCGCCATTGCGGGAACGCAGGAAGGACATCCACCTTCTGGTCCGGCACTTTCTCGAGCACTTCGCCCGTGAACAGGGTAAACGCATCATCGGCCTGCGCAGCGAAGCCATGCGCTGTGTGCTGGACAACCCCTGGCCAGGCAATGTACGCGAACTGGAAAACTGTATCGAGCACGCAGTAGTGCTGGCCAAGGGTGACC
>JAGTVD010000014.1 GCA_018224505.1 Desulfatitalea sp.
GTGATCAACATCCGCAACAACCTGGTCAACAAGATCCTCGACCTGCTGGGCAATATGTCGGCCGAGGATTACGAGAAATTCTACGAGCAGTTCGGGGCGGTGATCAAGGAGGGCATATACTCCGACACCAACAAGCGCACCAAGCTGGCCGCCCTGGCGCGCTACAAAACCACCCGCTCCGAAGACAAATGGATCAGCCTGGACGAATACATCAAGCGCATGCAGGCGGATCAGAAAGAGATCTACTACATCACCGGTGATGACATGAACGCCCTGATCAACAGCCCCCATCTGGAAAAGTTGAAGGAGAAATCCTACGAGGTGCTTCTGATGGTGGATCCCGTGGACGAGTGGGTGATGCAGGTGCTCACCGAATACGACGGCAAGTCGTTCAAGAGCGCCGAAAAGGGCGACCTGACACTGGACGCGGCCGAGGAGGGGGACGGGGACAAGGAAGCCTTCAACGCCCTGTTCAGCTTCATCAAGGGCCAACTGACCGAAAAAGTCAAGGAAGTCAAAGCATCATCGCGCCTCAAAGAGTCGGTGGCCTGCCTGTCGGGTGACAGCTACGACATGAGCGCCTACATGGAAAAGCTACTCAAAGCGGCGGGCCAGAAGCCGCCGGCGGTGCAGCGCGTTCTGGAACTGAACATGGCCCACCCGGTGACGGCCAAAATTAAAACCCTTTACGAAAACGACCGCGACAACCCCGTGCTAAAAGACTACTGCCAAATGCTTTACGATCTGGCGGTGATCGCCGAAGGGGGCAAGCTGGAAAACCCGGCCCGCTTCTCCCGGATGGTAGGCGAGGTGCTGACCGAGGCGATTCACTGACGCACAAACCCGTTGCATCCGCAGATCGCCGCTCTGCCTAATGCAACCGCATTTGGAATTCGGAATGCGATCTGCCACCCTGTGGGAGTGGCTTCCAGCCGCGATCGCGCACGCACGTGGCAACGTGCCCCCGCACGATCGCGGCTGGAAGCCGCTCCCACAATCAGCGGCACGCCCCTGTTCTGACCCCAATGCGCTTACCCTGCCCCCCTCGGGGATCGCATGTAAGTTCATACATAATGCATGCACCGGGCAGCTGATCCACCAAGGGTGTCCGTCTGATGTTGCTGGAAACCACGGTGGACTGTAAAACAGACGGATATGATTCGCATAATCGCATCAAAGCTACGGCCGGGATTCGATGTTGACGCGTGCGACCCCTTCCTGCAACAGCCCCAATTTTTTCGCGGCCGCATAGGACAGGTCGATGACCCGTCGCTTGACGAATGGCCCGCGATCATTGACACGCACCTCGACGGTGCGCTTGTTGTTCAAATGGGTGACCTTCAAGCGGGTACCGAACGGCAGGTGGGGATGCGCGGCCGTCAGTGCGTTTTCATTGTATATTTCGCCACTAGCCGTTGGGTGGCCATGCAGGCTGCGGGCATAGTAACTGGCCAGACCGACTTCCTGGTAGGCCGGTTCAGGGCGAAACGCCTCGCGCTTGGCGCAGGCAACCAGTAACACCCCGACCACCAAGATCAACCCAATCAACCATAGCGCTTGGTTTCCTATATTGGATAACATATCGGTTTGCGTTAATCCTCGCATTTATCGCATTCCAAGGACACTTGCTTTTACGACTATTTCAAAACGGCGCTGGTGTGTCAATACGGCGCATGTCCTTTTTAATTTGACAAAATCCCGCCTCCCCGATACAAGGAATCTGTCATCCGGGTCTGGTCGGGTGGCCGCGGATCAAAGGCTTTTGAGTGGTATGGATATGTCCGACGGCCAATGGTGATGGTTTCGTAGCAGTCTTCCATCTGATCAATTGACATGGAAACGTTGTGCAGCGGACGACCCGTTCTCACAATCAACTGTGCCGAGTTTGCGGATGGCGGGCTTCTGACGGGAACGTCAATAGTTAACATGGATCCTCTGGATTACCGTGGGGTGCAGTGGACTGGCCTGCCGGTGTTCAGCGGATGAACCAATTGCGCTTGACCCTCGACTTAGGCTTCATGCCCCATCTGTACCAACCGTATACGCTCCTGCTCCTCGCTGCCGTCGGCCTCTCCATGGCTCTGGTGGTGGGGGTGTTGCGTTATCGTGCCAACCTGGGTACCCGCTCGTTTGCCGTTCTGATGAGCGCGGTGGCCATGTGGGCTTTCCTGACCCTTTTCGAGGTGATCTCCCAGGACCTGCCCACCAAGACCTTCAGCGGCAATCTCAAATACCTGTTCATCGCCACGGTGCCGGTGGCCTTTTGCATCTTCGCCCTCTATTATGCCAACCGCCTGCGGCATCTGAACCGGGTGCATCTGCTCACCCTGGCGGCGGTGCCCCTGGTAACGGTGGTAATGGTGTTCACCAATGCCCATCACCATCTGATGTTCAAAACCATCGCCCTGCACCACGGCAAGGAATTTTCCCTGGTCGCGCGCACTTTCGGGCCCTGGTTCTGGGTGCATACCGCCTATTCCTATGGATTGCTGCTGCTGGGATTCGTTTTGCTCGCCAAAGCCCTGATCGACTCGCCCCGATTGTACCGCAGTCAGGTCGTCTCGTTGATTATCGCCGGATTGACCCCCTGGGTTTGCAATATGCTCTTTCTTTTCGGCGTCGATCTCCTGCCCCACCTCGACCTGACCCCCTTTGCCTTCAGCATCAGCGGCCTGGCGGTCATGTGGGGCTTTTTACGCTACCGACTGCTGGATGTGGTACCCATCGCCCGGGATGTGGTCATCCAGAACATGAACGACGCACTGCTCGTACTGGACACCGACCAGCGCATTCTGGATCTCAACGCCGCGGCGGCATCCAGCATGGGCATGGGTCCGAAAGAGATGATCGGGCAAAAGGCGAACCGGATCATCAATTGGTGGCCGACGTCCGGCATTCCCGAGTTGGGCCGCGACATCGGATTGCCCCCCGTCATCGAAATGGGCAATAGCGGCCATCACCAACAGATGCGGGTATCCGAATCGGTGCTGCGATACAACAACCGTCCCATCGGGCATCTGGTGTTGCTGCGGGACGTCACCGAGGAGAACCGGCTGCAGGAGCAGTTGCTCCAATCCCAGAAAATGGAGGCCATTGGCACCCTGGCCGGCGGTATCGCTCACGATTTCAACAACTTGTTGATGGGCATGCAGGCCAATGTCTCCCTGCTGCGCCTGGA
>JAGTVD010000015.1 GCA_018224505.1 Desulfatitalea sp.
CCCGCGCCAGGGCCACTTCAATCCGCCCGTTGCGCCCCTCCATGGCATGTTTGGCGTTGGTGCACAGGTTCATCACCACCTGATGGATCTGCGTCTGGTCGGCCAGCACCACGCCCAGATCTTGTTCGTAGGACTCCCGGATTTCGATGGTCGTCGGCAGGGAAGCGCGCAGCAGTTGCATGGCTTCCTTGACCACCCCTTTCAACTGCACCGGCTTGAGGGTTTGCTCCCCATGCCGGCTGAACATCAGAATCTGACGCACCAAGGCCGCGGCCCGCTGGCTGGCGTGCATCACCTCCTGCAGATACTTGCGCGGAGGCGATGACGGTTCGACACCATCCAGGGCCAATTCCGTATAGCCGATGACGGAAGAGAGGATATTATTGAAGTCATGGGCGATACCGCCCGCAAGGGTACCGATGGACTCCATCTTCTGGGATTGGCGCAACTGCTCTTGCAGTTGGCTCCGTTCCGCATCGGCAGCCTCCCGCTGGCGCATCTGTTCCGTGAGTTGACGACTGGACGTTTCGAGGGCCGCTTTCTGCTGCGCCAGGGATGCCAGCATGCCGTCCTTTTGCGCGAACAACCCCTGCAGTTCGTTGGCGGCAACGGCAATGGAAAGGGCGACAACGCTGTTGAGCAGCATGAAATTCAACCCCAGAACCGTCCACTCCCATACCCCATGCAAGGTATGGGCATCCGTTGTCAGCTCACCGGCGCCAATTAACAGCCCCAGAAACAACAACGTCAGGCCATTGATCACCAGCGCCGACAGGGCGGGCACGGTTCCCAGCAGCAGGGCCGCCATGACCGGAAATGCGAACAACCACGCAGGGCCCGCGGCAAAAACGCCGGTGGCCAGCAGCAACACGATGCCCAGCAGGTAACTGATCAGCACCATGCTGACAGCGCGCAGTCGATAGGAGAGCGATTTGCGAAAAAAAAGGAATACCGCATAGGCATAGAGAGCGGTATCCGTGACAACCACCAACCACAGGTCATCTCTGATACTCAGGGCAATGCTGGCCGCATACACCAGCAGGCCTGGGAAGACGAGCGCCAGCAACAGGGTGTTAAGCAGGCGTTCCTGGTAATAGCGGATACCATCGTCCCGGGAAAGATTCGGTGGATGGATCCACCGGATCAGCAAGTCATTCAACGCAAGCTTCACACGATTCCTTATCCTTGATGGGTGTCACTTGCCTTTTGGGGCTTTATCCAGCACCTGGCGCACCATGCCGGCCAGAGCTTGCATCACCACGGGCTTCATTAAATACCCCTGTATACCGTTGGCTCCGGATGGCTGCTGATCGATGGTTTCGCTGAATCCGGTACACAGGATCACTGGCAAATCGGGTCGCAGCGCTTGAATTTCAACGGCCAGCCGCTGGCCGGTCATGCGGGGCATGGCCATGTCGGTGATCACCACATCAAAAGCAGTCGGGTCGGATTGGAACAGCGCCAGGGCTTCCAATGGGTCCGACAGACCCCGCACCTGGTAGCCAAACCGTTCGAGCATCTGGGTTTCCAGCCGGACAATGGACACTTCGTCGTCGATCAGCAGGATTCGCTCGTTACCCCGTATCTGCATACCCTTGCGATCGGCCGGCGCCGCCTCTTCGATGGCGTCCACAAGCGGCAGATAGACATGAAAGGCGCTGCCATGCCCGACCCGGCTGATTACCCGTATATCTCCACCATACTCCTTGACGATCCCGAGGACAACCGCCAATCCGAGGCCGGTGCCCCTGCCCGGTGCCTTGGTGGAAAAGAAAGGGTCGAAGATCTTGTCCAGCACGTCCGGGGCGATGCCATGTCCGGTGTCGGTGACCGAAAGCCGTGCGTATGCGACGTCCGCCGGCAGCGTACCGGGCAGATCGGGGTCCGCCGGCGAGAGCCCCTTGAGCGTGATCTTGATGGCACCGCCTTCGGATGCCACGGCGTGGTAAGCATTGGTGATCAGGTTCATGGCGATCTGGTGTAAATGGGTGGGGTCGGCCAAAACATTTCCGCAATCCGGCTCAAAATCGGTTGTTATCTTTATGTTGGCGGGAATGGTGGCACGCACCATCTTGAGGACCTCTTTAAAAACGGTATGCATCTCTACAGCAACGCGCTTCTGTTCGGTCTGGCGACTGAAGGAAAGAATCTGGTTGACCAGATCGCCGGCCCGCCGGGCCGCCTTGTAAATCTCCGCGGCATCTTCATGATGCGGGCTACCGGCATCGAGATCATCCAGCAGCATTTCCGCGCGCCCGAGGATGGGGAAAAGAATATTGTTGAAATCGTGGGCAATGCCGGCGGACAGGGCGCCGATGGCCTCCATCTTCTGGGCCATGGCCAGCCGCTTCTCGAGCACCAGGTGCTCGCTGATGTCCCGCGCGATCCAAATGAAGTGGGCGATGGCCCCGTCCGCCGTCTTGACCGGCGAAATGGCGCATTCGGCGGTATAAAGCGTACCGTCCTTGCGCCGGTTGTCCAGGCGCCCGGTCCAGCGTTGGCCGGACAGGAGAGTCTGCCACAAATCCTTGTAAAAGGCCTGATCCTGGTGGCCGCTTTTCAGTATGCGCGGATTGTGTCCCAGGGCTTCGTCGCGGGTGTAACCGGTGATGGCGGTAAAGGCCCGGTTGACGAACCGCATGGTTCCGTCGCGCTCGGTGATCACCACCATTTCACCGGACTGTTCGATAGCCGAAACCAGCCGCTCCCGTTCAGCCTCGGCCTGCTGGCGCTCCAATTCCGCGCCGGCACGGGCGGCAAACACCTGAAGCAGGGCATGGGTTTCAGGGTGCTTTTTCATGGGCCGGTCGTCCAACATTGCAAGCACACCCAGAACATTGCCGGCGCTGCCTTTTAATGGCGTGCCCCAATAGCTTTCAGCCCCCATTTTGACCAGCAGCGTGTCCCGGGGAAACCGGGGTTGAATCTGACGGGGATAGAAGCAAGCCCCTTGGCCGACCACTTTTTCGCAAGGGGTGCCCGCAAGGTCGTATCTGAAATTGGGTCCGAAATCATCATGTTGCCACACCGCCAGGGTGGTGGCCGTTTCGGTCCCATCGGTGGCCACCCGCGCCAGCATCGCGTAGCGCACCTGCTGGGACACGGCCAGCTGCCGCACCAGAAACCTGAAAATGTCCTCCTCCGGCGCAACGCTGCTTTCAGCCAGGGCCCGCAGTGCCATCTCGGACCGTTTGCGCGGGGTCACATCCCGCACGATACCACGGAACCCGATGGGCGTCCCATCGGTGTCGCGGATCAGGGATACCGAGCTTTCAATGTGTCTCAA
>JAGTVD010000016.1 GCA_018224505.1 Desulfatitalea sp.
CGAGGGTCCCCCCTAATTATTCCCCCAATTTTTCATTGACACCACCCCCCCACCCAGATAATTAGCCTCGGTCAAGGCTTCAGAATTCTTATTTCAGATCGCACACAGTCAGGCTTCATACTTCACGCGACACGCTTTTGAAAACGCCACCGGACGCCGTTCCTGCCACCAGGATGGAGTGTTGTGGCGTTGCTATGGCGTTGTTGTGGCTTCCTTTGGAGAGAGGAGGAGATCACCCATGCCCGGACAAGCGAGAATCGGGGACAAGGCCCTTGGCACCGACGCACACCGCTGCAAGGCGTGCCCCCACGTGGTGACCGGACCGGCCACCCAGGGATCCGCCGATGTCATCGTCAACGGCAAACCCGCAGTGCGCAAAGGGGACCGCGGCGTGCACGCCGCCTGTTGCGGATCCAACACCTGGACCGCCCAGGGCGCGAGCGACACGGTCATCATCAACGGCAAGCCGGCCTTTCGGCACCTTGATCGCACCGATCATTGCGGCGGTACCGGCATGCTGGTCCAGGCCAGCGGCAATGTGGTCGTCGGCAACTCGCAATCGCGCGCCTTTGCGCAGGCGGCCAAAACCCACGCGCCATTTGTCTGCGACTGCGACACCTAACGGCCCTCGGGCGCCGCTATCTGAGTCTCTCGACCGGGCGCCGCGATCCGAGTCTCTCGCCCGGCCGCCGTGAATGCAAGGCATCACCCTAAATCGTCAGGAATCAGAAAACAAATGGATATCCACGCCCTCCACAAACGTCTGCGTGGCGGACCTGCCGCACCCGATGTGGGCTGCTACGCCTTGGTGGACTGTGCCGCCGCCACCGATGATACCCTTTACGTACACCTGAGTGACCCGGACACCAACAAGCACCCTCTGCTGACCGGCGAACCGGCCTGGCGCAATCAGCGCAGCGCGCCCTACCTGGTGCCCCTGGACGACCAACCGGCATTGGCCCAGTGGCTGCTCGAAAAGGGCTGGGGACGCGGATGGGCCGTCTATCTGTCCACTGCGGCCGATCCCAAAACGCTGTTGACCCACCTGCGCCGCTACTTCCGCATCCGCACCGAAAACGGCCGCAACACCTACTTCCGCTATTTCGATCCGGTCATCCTCGGCCCGTTTTTGTCCGACCTGAGCGAAGCGGAGCAGGGCGCTTTTTTCGGCCCCATCCACCGGTTCTGTTTCGAAGATGAAAACGGCGCGCTCCAAACCCATGAACGACCGGCCACCCAACCCCCTGCAGACGGCGACGCGGCACCCGTCACAGACCCCATGTCCCTGATCGCCGCCCGCCGCCCCCTGCTGTCCGGCCTCTGGAATCGCAAATTGATGGCCGAACACAGCGCAACATACCAGGCCCTGGGGGTCGCGGTGTCCGCCGATGCGCAAACCAACCGCTTGACCATCCGGGAAAAAGACGGCACGCGGGCCACCTTGCAGAAGACCGCCGCCGGGGTGGCCGTGAGCACAGGCCAAGGGCGTACCTTTCAATACGAACTGAGCGCCTGTAAAAATCCCACCGCGGTCATCGATCCGGCCGGCCGGCGCACCGAGTTCGACCTGCAGGAGCGGGAGAACATCGTCACCCGGCACAAAACCAGCCTGCTGCACGCCATCCGCATGGAGAACAACCACAAGCGCTGGGTTTTCGACTATGACGACAGCGACCACCTGATCCGCATCGACTACCCCGACGGCACTCGCGCCCACATTGCCCATGACTCCTACGGCCATCTGGAAGCCTACACGGACCGCAACTGCCACACCACCACCTTCGAGCGCGACCACGACGAGCGGCTGGTCCGCATGCAGGACGCCAACGGCCGGAACACCCGGTTCGAGTACGACGAGCGCATGGCTCCCGCGCGCATCCGCTTTGATGACGGCACTCACTTTGCCTTTGTGTACGACAACCAGGATCGCCTGCAAACGTTTCTGGCCAACGACCGCAAAGTGGCCGATTACCCGGTGGACCCGGACAGCGGCAGCTGGAGCGCCCACTACAACGACGGCACCCATGCGCACTTCACCGTGTGCGACGATCGCATCGCAAGCGCGGCAAACGGCGCCGGCACCATCGAAATGACCTATGACGACGCCGGGCACATGCTCAGCGAACGCTTCAACAACCGCAGCGTCACCTACCATCGCAACCCCAGCGGGCTTTTAACCGGTCTCACCACCCCCGACGGCCGCACCATCACTTACGGGCGCGACGGCGAACAGCGCGTGCACACCATCACCGACTGGCGCGGGCGCACCATCGGCCTCACCTACGCGCTCGGCGGCACCCTGGAAAGCATTCGATACCCCAACGGCGCCACGCTCTACCAGCAAAACGACCCCGCCGGACTGCCCAGCCGCTTGACCCTGACCAGCGTCGCCGCCGCCGAACCGCTCTTTGACCGCCGCATTCGGCGCGATTTGCTGGGGCGCGTCCGGCAGATCGACGATGGCCCCCACACCATCGCCTATCATTACGACCTGGAAGGCCGGCTGACAGGCGTGGAAAGCGATCAAGCCGACCTGCGCGAATGCTTCCGGCTGGATCCCAAAGCCAACCGTCTGAACGACAACAGCGGCCCCTGCGCATTCAACGGCGCCGACCGCATCGCCCAACCCGACCACGCATACGATGCGCTGGGCAACCTGACCCGCGGCCCCGCGGCCACCTATCGCTGGCAATCCGCCAACCGGCTCGCCGAAGCCGCCACCGCCACCACGCGGGCCCATTACCGCTACGATGCCTTCGGCCGCCGGGTGGAAAAACGCCTCGCCGGAGTGTTGACCCGCTATGTCTGGGCCGGCAACCAGCTGCTGCAGGAAATCATCATCGGCCCCGACGGCGACCGCACCATCGATTACC
>JAGTVD010000017.1 GCA_018224505.1 Desulfatitalea sp.
CCACCGCCTGCAGTGGCGGGAGCAAGTGGCGTGGGATAAGGCGCACCAGTGCGTAACGGCCGAACTCCGCCTGACCCTGGGCGCCCTGACCCTCGAGCGCGCACCTCTGCCCGACCCTGCCGGGTCGTCTGTGATGTCCGCCATGATCGTCGGCATTCGGGCCCACGGCATCCACGTATTGCCCTGGACGCGGGCGCTGCGGACCTTTCAAGCGCGAGTGATGCTTTTGCACCGGGTCGCGGCGGAGACCGATTGGCCCGACCTGTCCGATGCCGCCTTGACCCGTGATCTGGAAGCGTGGCTGGCGCCCTGGCTGGAAGGGATCACCAGCATAAAAGCCCTGGCGCGGTTGGACCTGGCCGCTGCCCTGCACGGCCGTCTCGCCTGGCGCCGGCAGCAATTGCTCGACACCTGGGCCCCCACTCACATCACGGTCCCCAGCGGCAGCCGCCGCCCCATCGACTACAGCGCCGACACGCCGGTGCTGGCGGTGCGGCTGCAAGAAATGTTCGGCGCCGTGGAGACACCGGCCATCGCCGGCGGCCGTCTGCGCCTGCAGCTGCACCTGCTGTCGCCCGCCGGACGCCCGGCCCAGATCACCCAGGACCTGGCAGGCTTCTGGCGCAACAGCTATGCGGATGTCAAAAAAGAACTCAAGGGGCGTTACCCCAAACACGACTGGCCCGACGATCCGCTGACCGCCCCGCCCACCGCCCGGGCCAAATCGCGCGGGGGATCGGCAGCACCTGCCGGTTGACCATTCAAAAACTATTTTAGGGCTTGACCGCTTCGATGGCGGCGGACACGATATAATCCTCGATCCCCCTGCCGGGAACCCATTTGCGGATCACTTCGCGGCTCTCGTCCTTGGGTTGAATCCGGATATGGGTGAATCCCACCGTCCGCAGGATCTCCTCCAACCGGGGAACGGTTTCCGCGCCCGCAATGCATGCGGTCAGCAGAGCCATCTCCTGGTGCAGCGCATCCGGCAGGACAGCGGTGGCCACCACATCTGAAATGGCCAGCCGTCCGCCCGGCCTGAGCACCCGGAATGCTTCCCGGTACACTTGGGGTTTGTCCGGCGACAGATTGATCACACAATTGGAGAGGATCACATCCACACTGTTGTCCGCCACCGGCAGGTGCTCGATCTCGCCCAGGCGGAACTCGACGTTCAGGGCACCGATTTGGGCGGCATTGGTGCGGGCCTTGCTCAACATCTCGGCGGTCATGTCGACGCCGATCACCCGGCCGCCGGGCCCCACCTCCCGGGCGGCCAGGAAGCAGTCGAACCCGCCGCCGCTGCCCAAATCCAGCACTGTCTCGCCGGGTTTGAGGGCGGCAATGGCTTTGGGATTGCCGCAACTGAGCCCCATATTAGCGCCTTCGGGAAGGCCGGCCAGGTCGTGGGCCGAATAGCCCAGGGCCAGGGCGATTTTTTCCGGGGTGACGTCGGCGCCGCTGCCACCACAGCAGGCGGCAGCGGTACTGCAGCCGCAGTCGCCCGCACTGGCGGTGGCAATCTGACCATAACGGCTGCGCACGGCCTGACGGATGATTTCAAACGGTTCTTTTTCCATGGGAATGTTCCTTGTTCGGTTAAAGGGTTTGGGCGCCATTGCAGCGGTTCTGGATGCCAGCCGGGGAGTGCGCCGGCGCCTGGCCCGGCCGGTTGAAAAACCTTCCCAGCGCCGCGACGGCCTCCGGATCGACCCAGCACTCGATCTTTTTTCCCCGGCGTCGCATTTTGATCAGACCCGCCTGCCGCAGCGCCTTCATATGATGGGAAACCGTTGAAGGCACGATTTCCAGGATGCGGGTCAAATCCCCGACAAAGGCGCAGCATGCACTATCCGGCTCCCAACGGGTGCCGGGCGGACAGCAGTCGATCAGTTGCAGAAATATTTTCAGGCGATTGGGGTTGGACAAGGCCTGGAACATTTCAGCGAGCTGCTCGATATCGTTTGTATTAATATTCGACATATGTCGAACTATCTAATAATTTTCGGGCGGTTTGTCAACAGGCAAAAAGAAAGGCTCAGGGGCAATCGCTACACTTTTTGAAGTCTCGATCGGTGGTCAGCGGTTCGGTTGCTTCCCGCTGTCGCTTCCTTGCCGGTACTGGATGGCCAGCACCAGCTGGTTGCGCAGCATGCACAGATAACGATGTTCGGTTTCACTGATGGGCTGCCCGATCGTCTGGCGATCCGCGTAGATAGCGCCGATGGTCACTTTCTGCACGATGATGGGCAGGAAGATGAAGGCTGGGGCATCGATGTGCCGGCGATACCAGCTGGGAATCAGATGGCTGATTTTTCCATCGGCGGCATCCGCCATAATCAGATCCTTGCCGACCCGGATGGACAGGTTGAAGAGATCCTTGGCATCCGCCGCCACCTCGAAGCCCACATCGCGGAAGACATTTCGGCCCTGCTGGCCATAACCGATCCGCACTTTCATCCACTGGCTGCTGCCGTCGCGGATGAATATCAGGGCGCGTTGAAACGCAAGGGCACGATAGAGGATTTCAAGACTCATGGAAACAATCTCGTTGAAATCGCAATCGGCCATCATGGCCTGGGATATTTCATGCAGACCATCCATGATCAGGTCGATGGGGTTCGTCGCCGTCAGCCCTTGGCCGTCGGCCGTACGATCGGCGGAATCCGCCAGCGTGAAGCTGCCGGAGGCGGGGATGTCCGCCGGCTCGACGACGGCCGTTGCCGCACGGTCCCCGGCCGGCGGCTCGACGCCAGTCAAATGTTTGAAAAACAGGCTGTTGGCTACACTGAAATCCATGGCATGGGCATGCTGCTGCACCTTACCCACCGACGCCTTGATGAGCTTGTTGAGCTGGGATTTTGAAATGGAGATCACCGACTTGAAACGGTCGAGCAATTCCTGGATCGCCTTGTCATTGTCCTCCAGCCCTTGCCTCTGGATCAGCAGACCCAACTCCTTGACGAAACCGGTCAGCGCTGCAAGATTCAGTGCGCGATCGCCTCTGTTTTGCAGCTTGGCGCTGGTGACGGATTGCAGACCGTCGCATATGCGGTCCGGAAAATTCCATTGCCGGGCCACCGCCCGGCCCAGCTCCTGATAGGTAATGCCGCAGACGGATTTCACCGCGATCGTCTCGCTGCAATTGTGGCGCGCCATCCAATTGAGGATTTTTCGATACTCGCCCGGCAGGTGCTGAATCATCACCAGCTTGCCGAACCGGCTCAGCATGGCGCATACAAACGCCTCTTCGGGGTCGACATCCTTCTCCAAAGCAGCCATATCCCGCGCCAGAAGCCCGGACCAAAAGGAAAGCACCACCTCTTCTTTCAAGTCATCCGCAAAGGCTTTGTTCTTGAAATGTTCGAACAGCGACAGGCTGATCGTTGCCATCCGTACATACTCGAAACCCAGAACGACCACCGCCCGCGTAACGGTGGTGACGTTGCCCGAGGCAAAGGCGTAATTGACGGAATTGGCTAGTTTGAGCAGCTTGCTGGTCAGGCCGTAGTCGTTCAAAATCACATTGGCCAGCTCCGAGGCGTCGCAATCGGTAGTCTTGGCGGACAGCTTCTTATTAATTTCAATAATATATTTTGAAATGCTCGGAAATTCATCCGTGTGACGAATACGTTTGAGCATCCGCTCGATAGGCATTTCGGTCTTCTTTTTCCGGGGCGCCGAAGATGTTGGGGATTCGCCCAAAAGCATGGTACTTCCTTCCATTCGCACAAATCGGGATCAAGTGGTTCCAGACAACACAAATTGCGATAAAGACAACACACCCGGATCGAAACAAATCCCCTGAAAAATACCGGGACACCGAGTCAAGAAACAAAACATCACTATCTGTTATCGCCCTTGCCGTCGATAGGTTTAAGGTTTTTTTATACCGGTCCATTCCGCATTCAATCACCCGGTGATCTCTTTGAATGCGTTTCCAAGGTCTTAGGGTTCGCTCTTACGCCCAGCGGGACAAGATCCACTGCCACGCGGCAAAGCCGGCCATCCCGCAGACAATGGTCACCAGCAGATGCCTGCTCAGCCAGCCGATGAGTGCGGTCAGCACGGCCCCCACCAGATAGGGATTGGTATGGGAGAGCTGCAGGGCCGATCCGTCGGGCATGAGGGCTGCGGGAACGATAATAGCGGTCAGCACGGCCGGTGGCACAAAACGCAGCGCGCGCTGCAGGCCATCCGGAAACGGTATATGCCCGGACAGCGGCAGCAGCAAATAGCGGATGCCAAAAGTGACCAGTGTCATTCCGGCAATCATTAAAAAGGTCTCCACACGCCTCTCCTCAAGCCATCAATGTCCCGCTCTCAAACGCCTTTCCACAATCACGCCAGCGGCCATGCCCACCAGGGCAGCGATGATCAAGCCCAACTGATAAGGCAATCCGTGAAAGGTCACAGCACACGCCCCCGATACGAGCACAGTAGCGTAGGCGGGCTTGTCCGTCAGGTAAGGGATCACCATGCCGATGAACGCCGCCACCATGGCGAAATCCAACCCCCAACCGCCGATATGCTGCAGCACGCGCCCGGCCAGCAACCCGACCAGAGTGCACAAGTTCCAGTTGGTGTACATGAACGCCATGGAGCCCAGTTGGTACCACTGCTTGTGTTCGCCGGGGTCCGCATCGGCCCAGTGGCCCGCAGCCACGACAAATGTTTCGTCCGTCAGCCCGAAAGCCAACACCACTTGCCAGCGCCGGGGCAGCCGCCGCAGGTGGGGCAGTAGGGTGGCGGTGTAGAGCAGGTGCCGAAAATTGACCACCAGCGTGGTGAGCACGATCATCGGCCAAGCCGTACCGGCCCCGACTAGCCCGACGGCGATGAACTGGGCCGATCCGGCAAACACAAACAACGACATCCCCATGGTCGCGGCCGCGGACAAACCGGCCCCGCCCGCCAGGGTTCCGAAAATGATGCCAAAGGGGATGGCGCCGATGATCAACGGCAAGGTGTCCCGCGCCCCCGCCCAGAACTCCGCATTCCGGGTGGCGCCCGCCCCGGGCGGCCGGTCCGGAGCGCAGGCGACCGGTCGCTGCTGTGAGATCTTTTCCATGGTGTTCGTTTTTACCTCCCCTCCCGATGATTACCGCTTGTTCATGGATGGCAGTGATGGGTATAATAGCGGTCAGCGCGTGGAGAATCAATGGGGACAGAAAGGAGGTCTCTTGTTTAACAAAACGGATCCATCGGGGTACCAGGCCGCATTGCCGGGCATTCGATTAAAAACCTTGGTGCATGGGGAGAAGACCCTTATGGCGGAGTTTCTTCTGGATGCCGGCAGCGTGCTGCCCCGTCATGCGCACCCGCATGAACAGACCGGTTATCTGGTCCGCGGCCGCCTTCGTCTGACCATCGGGGAACAGACCCAAGAAGTGGGCCCGGGAGACAGTTGGTCGATTCCGGGCGATACCGAACACAGCGCGGAGGTGCTGGCCGATGCCCTGGCCATCGAAGTATTCTCCCCGGTGCGGGAAGATTACCTGCCGGGCAAAGAACCCTGATGCTTCTTCGGCAACAGAAGGCGCTGCGAAAGTGCCAATTACGATGTCAACCAAACGCGGTGGCCTATTCCAGATGGGAGTCGACGATCTTCCGGCCGGTGTCCGTGTGCATGGAGATACCGGGCAGGATATGCCAGGAACCGCCGCTATTGTCGCGAATCACGGTACGGTCCAGAGAGAGGAAGCCGCTGCGGTCGTTGGTGACAAAAAAGATGGCTGCACCGTGGGCATTGACCTCATTGTGTTCCAGGAGCGTGCCGCAGAGCGACAGGGTCATGGTATTGCCGTCGTTGTAGATCGCACCGCCGCTGCCGCCGCCCGGGGTGCCCGATTGTTTGGGGTTGGCGCCCCAGCCGGTGGCCCAATTGTGCGAAAATAGGCTGTTGATGATGGTCCACGAAACGCCGATGCTGCTGATGCCGCCACCGTTGGCGCCGTAGTTGCCGAAACCGTCTGCGCCGCCGAAGGTGCAGTGGGTCACATAGACCGGCCGGCCTTCATATTGACTGAACACCCGGACCGCCGCGCCACCCACATCCGGCCCTTCCAGGGCGCAGGTGTTGTTGAAAAAGCGGCAGTTGACCATTTTGAACCGGCCGCCACGCACCCAGATGGCGCCGCCGCCGTCATATTCACGCTCGTTGCGGCTATTGCCGTCGATGAAGGTCAGGTTCTGCACCGTCAGGCGGGGGTGGTCCTGGTTCTGGCAGTGGGAGGTGGTCCACACCTGATCCCGGTCGCAGGTATTCATGTAAAGAATGCGGCTGGTACCGCCGCCGCTGAGGGTCACCAGGCCGCCGCCGTCGATGACGATGTCCGGCCGGGCGTTGTTGACCACCTTGGCCGGACGGTTCAATTGAATCGTGACCGGGTCGGGGCCGCAGTCGAAGACGATCTTGCCGCCCCGGGCCACGGCGTCAATGAAGGCCGCGGCGGTGCAGCTTTCCGGCGTTCCATTGCCCACCACCTCGTCGGGGTCCCACACCTCCTCGGCCAGTGCCTCGACGGGAATCGAGCATGCTCCGTCGGGATTACCGGCGACCGGTCCGGCCAGCGGATCGGTGGATTGACCGGGGCCGGGTGTGCCGGTGGCGGTCCCGCTGCCGCCACCCCCGCAGCCTGCCAAGGTGAGGATGAGAATGAGGATAACAAGGCCGTCGGAGACCCCTGAATGGGTTGAAAGTTGCATGGAGCGACCCTCCTTGCCCGCCCTGGTGGGTATGGCTGCAAGATGATTATGCTCGATGATGCGATTATAGCAGAGGCACACGGGTGTTGCAGCGCTGCCAGCTGCGGTCTACCGCATGGATCATAGAGGATGGCCATGCCGATTTCAACGGTAAGTTTCCATTAATTATAAGAGAACAGGAGAGCATGTCATGCGTTTCTTAACAACCATCGTCGCCTTACTGTTGATCGGCGCCGTCGCCCCTGCCCAGGCCGGTTTTCTGGATGCGTTCAAACGATTGGTCAGCCCGGAATCCTCCGATACCAGCATCCCGGATGAGAACGCCACCATCGCAGCATTGCGGCAGGCGTTGACCATCGGCACCGAAAATGCGGTGCGGTCCGTGGCCCGCACGGACGGCTACCTGGGCAACGAAATGATCAAAATCATTCTGCCCGAACGGATTCAGAGAGTGGTGGATATGGCTTCGGCCATCGGTTTGCAACCCCAGGTGGACCACCTGGTGGTCACCATGAACCGTGCGGCGGAGGCAGCGGCGCCCAAAGCCACCGAACTGTTCGTAACAGCCATTCGGGAGATGACGTTCGAGGATGCCCGGGGCATTGTTGAAGGCGGGGAGACGTCGGCCACCGATTTTTTCAGGAAAAAAACCGGCGACCGGCTGTACGGGTCATTCAAACCGGTGGTGACATCAAGCATGGAGGAAGTCGGCGTGGCCCGGGCCTACAAGGATCTGGTCACGCCCCTGGCTTCGGTGCCGATGCTGCAGACCGAATGGCTGGACCTGGATCATTATGTGACCAATCAGGCTCTGGACGGCTTGTTCCAGATGGTGGCAGTGGAGGAACGCAAGATCCGATCCGATCCGGCCGCCCGGGTGACGGACCTGCTGCGGAAAGTCTTTGGGCAGTAACCCTTCGACCGCCGCAAGTGCAGGACTATCGGTACCGTTTGGGCCTATAAACGCTGAAAATGGATCGCCATGGTGGTATCGAGAAAGTCGGGATGTCCCAGGGAGATGATACCGCTGGGGGGCAACACGATTTCATCCCGGCGCATCAGGACCGTTTCCCGGTCCCCGGGCAGGATGTAGGTGCCATTGGTGCTCTGGTCCACCAGCACAAACTTTTCGCGCCGCAGCTCGATGCGCACATGCAGTCGGGAGACACGCGGATCGTTGACCATCAGATGGTTGCTCGGGTCCCGACCGATGGTGATGACGGGTGTTTGGGCATCGACCACAATCTCCTGATCCTGGGATCGCAGGCGCAGGCGCATTTCAGGGATATCCCGGCCCGCCACCCTTCCGGCCATGGCGCTGCTGATCATGGTCATCTCTTCGGGGTGGCCCCAGGCGATTTCGTAAATCGTCAGCAGCGCCTGCTTGCCTTTGATGCGCGTTTCGTCCACCAGCCGGACGGTTTGACGGCGCTCGGGGCCCACATTGTCCAGGGTGGTGCGATTGGTGATGATCTGGCCAGCCTTGGCCTGCTGCACCATGCGCGCCGCGACATTGACGGCGTCTCCGTAAACATCCCCCTCCTCGCGAATCACCGGGCCGTGATGAAAGCCGATACGCAGGCGGATGTGATGAGCCACCATGGTTGCATCGCAGCTGGTGATCTCCTGCATGCCCACCGCCGCGGCCATCGCCTGCTCCGGCGCGTCGAAGCGGCACATCATTTCATCACCGATGGTCTTGACCACACGCCCCTGATTGGCCAGGGTTGCCGTTTCCACCAGGGCCAGACAGGCGGTGACCAGCGCCAGGGCGCGGGCATCGCCCAGTTGTTCGTAAAGCCGGGTGCTGTTGGCGATATCGGCGAAGAGGATGGTCTGGATGTGGGGTGAGCCGTCTGCCATTGCCGTTTCCATCCCTTGTGCGTCCTGAGCTGTAGGCTTCCCAAAAGAATCGGATGACCGTCGCCAGGCGCCGCCCGGAGCACCGAAGCGGGTGCCGAGCACTCTGGAAAGGGATGGGTCGGTGATTTCCAGAATGCGCAGTGGTAAGCGGACCGTTCGACCGTGCAGGACACCCTTCGCATGCAGCGCCTGCCCTGTCAAGCCGATCCCGGTCACCCGCAGGGCATTCACATGTACCCCAAAGAGATAACGCTTTCAGTACGCGTGCCCTTATTACGGCTTCCGGATCCACTCGGGTACCATTGATTGGACAAAGCAACCGCCGCCGTGGCTGCCGGATCCACCCGGCGAACGCACGATGTAACCGCTTGCGACCAGGGCATAGGGCTGGGGACCGTAGGGGGTGTTGTAGCCGGTGACCCGCAGGGTGTACCGTCCGACCTCCGGTCTCTGCAGGGTGATGCTTTCGTTGTTGTTGACCCGGTCGCAGTCGGTGGACCAATCGGGCGTGTAACGGACATTGGCGCGGATGAGAGCGGTGTCATCCGAAGGCACCCAGGCAGCGTCTTCCGTTTCTGGATCGCGAGACAAGGTGCGTCCCTCCGGGTTGCCCGCCTCCAGCGCCATGGAAAGCAACGCGTCGGCACCCCGCTCGAGGGCGATGTGAAAATCCCCGTCGCCCAAGGCCACACCCAGCGGAATGGTGTGAAAGCCCCAGGGCATGAAATGCAGCGTGCGGCGCAGCAATGCCCGATCCGGATCCGGCATCCCTGCAAGATCGGCATAGACCACCACATCCACGGACGCGACGGACAGGTTGCCGTCGGCGTCGCCGTTGGCGTACAGGAAACTGACACTCTCCAGGTAGGCATGGGATCGCTCGGGCGAGAAGCGCACGGCATAGCTCTTGGCCGCGCGATGGATCCCCGAATGGCCGTCATGATCGTAGGCGATGGCAATGACCGCCGTGGATTGCAGCGCGCTGTCGGGGTAATGGACCGCGCCCGACGGTGCGACCAACTGCAGGTCCAGATCGTTGACCAGGGCGCCGTGGGCCGACGGCAGTCCCGGATAGTCGGTCCACGAGAGGGTCACCCGCAACGGCGCATCGCTGTTGGTGACCTTGATCGTGTGATCCTGGCGGCCGCCGGTTTCCAGGCCCGTGGTTTCATCATAAAAGAGGATATTGAAGGGCGCTTCCGGGAATACGCCGTCGCCCAGGTTCAAGCGCCCCCAGCCGGTCACGTTGTTGGGCCCCGGCCCGTAGGGGATCTCCTGGCTATCGCCCGCGCCGTATTGCCCCGGTGAAATATCCTCCGTGCTGTTGAGCAGGGCCGCCTTGATCAGGGCCGCCGAGGGCAGATCGAAACCCGCCTCGGTCATCAGGTACTCGCGCATCAGGGCGGCCGCGCCGGCCGCCAGGGGCGTGGCCATGCTGGTGCCGCCCATCCAGACATAGTGATCGTTGTAATTGCCCCAGCCGATGCCTGCTTCCGCTGCCACAGCCCGGGTGCGGGCGGACAGGATGTTGGTGCCGGGGGCCACGATATCGGGCTTGTAGCGCCCGTCCAGCACGGGCCCCCGGGAGCTGAAGGCCGCCAGACCGCGATCGTTATTGGACATATGATCGTCCCGGATGGGGTCGGCATGGTACCTATCAAGCCACCGCCCGGTTGCCCAGACGAAGTCATAGCCCGCCCCCCTGGGCCGGTCCCCCTCGGTGGCGCCCACTGCCAGGCAGTTCTTGGCGGTGGCCGGCGCGCCGAGGCTGTAACCGTCGATCACCCCGTCCCGGTCCAGATCCACACCGTCGTTGCCGGCGGAAAAAAGAATCAAAAACCAGGGGTTGTGCCACATATAGGCATCCACATCGCGGGAGAATGTCGTATAGGCGCTGGCCTGGGAAGATCCCCAACTGTTGGTGTGCAAATGGGCACCCGCCAAGCGGGCCTCTTCGAACAGCTCACCCAAATCCGCTGGAATCCCCTCCAGACCGCGGGTTCCATTGCGGTTGAGCGCCTGAAACACCAATCCGGCTTTGGGTGCCATGCCGGCGTTGGTGCGCATGGGGAAGTGATCCGTGGCCGGATCGCTGCCGGACCACCAACCGTTGCCCAGCACCGATCCGGCCACGTGAGTCCCGTGGCCGTCGGTATCCGATGCATTGTCGCCCACAGCATCCCCTTCCTCCAGTGGTACGCGGTCGATGAGGGCCACCACCCGCGAGTTGCCCAGGCCGTCCTCGAAGTCCTCATGAATTTCGCCTGCGGCGGCGCTGCCCATATCCAGCCCGCTGTCGGCCACCCCCACCACCTGCCCTTCGCCGTAGAGCCCGAACCGCTGCCAGGTCGGCCGCACCCCCATGATGTCGGCCGAAACATCGTTGAACAGCTCCCACTGCGGCAGGGCTTCGATCCATTTCACCCCCTCGACGGCCGCCAGATCGGTGACCCGGTCCGCCGGCAGCCTCACCGCCAGGCTGGTGCCGTCGTGAGACGCGTGATGCGACCGGACTTCGCCGCCCCAAGCTTGGATGCGCGCCGCCACGACCGCCGGGTCGACGCCGGGAAAGAGGTTGACCCGCAGATCCGTCATGGGTGCCTCGGGCTTCTCATCGACCCCCTCCCGCAGATGAATTTGGCTGCGGGCGGACGGGCTCATGCGATAGGCCGGTTGGTAGGCGCCCACCCAGCGCACATGGGGCAAGCGCTGCACGGTTTCCCGGCGCGCCGGGGCCATGCGCGCGATGAAGGCGAATTGAGGCACATAGTCGAACAGCTCCACCCCGGCTTCCGCCAACGCCGCCTTCCACTGCGGCTGAATGGGGCCGTCGAACTGAACGATGTAATAGCCCGTGGCACCGCCGGAGTCGGTTTGCTGGGTAGCGCTGCGTCCCCCGTTGGACGGCGCCGCTTCCTGCAACGGATCGAAACTGCGGCCGCCAATGTGCAGCAGGATCTCCGGCGCCGGGCCACGTCCCTCAGGTGCCGATTCCCGGGGCGCTTCGACGCGCCCGCCCATGGCATAAGACTCGAAAGAACGAATCGCGTTTTCCTCAGCCCAAACGGAACCGACCAATCCGAACAGCATAATGGCCACTGCAAGGTGCAGCGCCACCGGTTTGCCGACTGTTTTCAAATGCATCCTGATCTCCTTCGCGAACAGAGACGGTTGGTGTACGACAAAAGACGACTGAAATAGCATTATCGGCCATCGAGCCCCGGAACCTTAAACAATCGAAAGGAATCGAATCAAAAGCGGGATCGGAATCAGGATCAAAATTGAAGCGAATTTAGCACTTGACAACAATTCATTTTTCAGCCAAGGTTTATCCATCAAATGATGGAAAGCATGGCCGCAACACCGCTACGGAGCACCCGGCATGCCCACCGCCCTTGACATCGCCCGCCAAGCACCCGGCTCCATGAAGGCCCGCATCCTGGCCGCCGCCCGCCGTTTGTTCGGCGAGTACGGCTTCCACGGAGTGACCACCCGCATGATCGCCAAAGCCGTGGGCATCGACATCTCCACCCTGCACTACCACTGGGGCGACAAGCAGGAGCTGTACGAGGCGGTGCTGACCGATTTGAGCGACGAGATCCGGGGCAAGCTGATCGAAATCGAAGCCCTGGTGCACGGCAAACCGCTGGATCAACGGCTGAGCGTGGCCATCGAGGTGATGTGCGACCACCTGTTCGACAATCCCGAAGCGGCCAATCTGGTGCTGCTGAGCCAATTCTCCAAGAACCGTATCGCCACAACCCTGGATGCCCGCATGGGCCGCCACCTGGCCAACATCGCCGTGGCCATGGGGCTGGCCGTGGACAAGGCCAACGTATCGGCGCGGGCCAACGCCCGGGTGCTGGCGGTGTGGAATGCGGTGATCAATTTCGCGGCCGGCGAGGCATCGTTCCGGCCCCTGCTCAAACTGGACCGCGATGCCTATGTGGCGGTGGTCAAGGAGACTTTGAAGTTCATCCTGATCCCGGCCTTCACCCGGGACGACCCATAAGGAGGCAAACGATGGCGCTCAATCTGGATGCGGTGGGGCAGACGCTCGGACCCATGACCAAGCACTACACATGGAAGGACGTGGTGCTCTACGCCCTGGGGGTGGGCGCCGGCGAGCAGGACCTGCACTACTGCTACGAAAAGGATTTGAAGGTGATTCCCAGCTTCGCCATTGCGTCGATTTTCGACGTGCTGGCTCAGATCGGCATCAAGCCCGAAGTGAACCTGGCCGGGGTGCTGCACGGCGAGCAGGAGCTGATCTTCCACCGGCCCATTCCCACCGAGGGCAGTCTGACCACCAAGGGGCGCATCTGTCATATCTACGACAAAGGACCCGATCGCGGCGCTCTGATCATCGGCGAGAGCGACACCGTGGATGCAGAGGGCAACCGCCTGTTTACCAGCATCTGCACAGTGTTCGGCAGGCTGGACGGCGGCTTCGGCGGTCCCGACGCGCCCAGGCGCACGGTTAATTTTCCCGACCGGCCGCCCGATGCAGTGGTCAATGCCACGCCGGCGCCCCTCCAGCCCTTGCTCTACCGGCTATCGGGCGACACCTTCAGTTTGCACGTGGACCCCGAATTCGCCCGCCTGTCCGGCTTCGAAAAGCCCATCATGCACGGGCTGTGCACCCACGGCTATGCCTGCCGGGCCCTTTGCGACACCCTGATTCCCGGCGCGCCGGAAAAGGCCCGACGCATGGCCTGCCGCTTCAGCAAACCGCTCTATCCCGGCATGCCCATCCAGACCCTGATCTGGCGTACGGGGGAGGGCCAGGCCCTATGGCGGGTGGTCAACGCCGAGACCGGCGAAGTGGTCATCGACAATGGCGAATTCGAGTACGGGGAGGCGGTGCGGCCCCGGATCCGCTTCGACGGCCGGGTGGCCATCGTCACCGGCGCAGGGGCGGGACTGGGCCGGGCCTATGCACTGGAACTGGCCCGGCGCGGTGCCCGGGTGGTGGTCAA
>JAGTVD010000018.1 GCA_018224505.1 Desulfatitalea sp.
TCGCCGGCGCCCCGGCGCCCACCGCCCATCGCTGTGGCGGGGTCCCGGCGGCAGCGTCGCCGGCGCGCCCGCTGCATCAAGCGCGGCGCCCCCAAATCCTCGGCGCCATCCGGCCGGCGAATACCGCAGCGTCCCAGACCCCTTCCGGTGCCCACTCCTTGTCCTGTCGGTCCTGTGCGATCATACCCTGGCATATTTCCCCTCCTGTTGGTGCGGTGCATGATGCACCCGCGTTCTTATTTTTTTGCGGGCGGCGCCTGGCGCTCGCCCGAACCTTTTGCTGCCATGCCGCGGCCCCCGCCCCGGCCCTGATGCCGCCGGCGACACCCGGGGCCTTGTGTCGAGCTGTCCTCACCGATCACCCGGTAGCTGCCGCCGTCGATGTGTATCGCCCATCCATTGCACAAAGCACGGGCAACGATACGCCGCGCCTCGGACAGAATTCGCGAGAAGGTGGGTCGCGAAACACCCATGCGTTCCGCGGCCGGATCCTGGGCCAGACCTTCGGCATCCACCAGGCGCATCGCCTCCAGCCCTTCCACTGGCAGGTTGACACCCGTCAACCCCTCCAACGGCACCCCTTGTGGTTTATAAAAGGTGTGCACCGGCCCCTGGCCGACACGTCTGCATATTCTGGGTCGTGGCATCCTGTGGCTCCCTCCTGTTATGAACGCTGGTTCATATTAATCAGGTCAATACAGCTTGTCAATGGACTTTTTGAACATTTGTTCATAATGCAAATCGCCGGACGGGCAATTTGAGGCACCGACCCTAAATAGGCCACCTGACGCGTATCTACGGTGCTATGATGCATGGTTGCGCAGACATGATCGAACGGTTTCAGCACATCAGGAGGTGATCCCGGCCGGGGGGTGTGGCGCTGCGTCCGCAATGGTGTTTTAGACCCGGTTGGGGTGTGCGGAGGGTCGTTCGGCCCGCACTGTCTGAACGCCGTGAGTTTGCGGGCCACCCTCAGCACACCCCTTACCGAGTCTTGAACGCCGTTGCGTGCAGCGCCACACACCCCGGCCGGGATCACCGGCTTAACATCCACACACCACCTCCACCTATGCAGGTAACGATTTGCGGTTGCCCTGACCGCTCGTGCGAGGCCTTTTGACAATCTGCGCATTGCAGCCTATGATGATGGCCAAGTTTTGCCAAATTCCGGCCGCTGCACCCGTTTTGCGGCGACCGGGCTTTAACCCGGCCGAGGAGATGCCCGCGCATGCCGCCATTACCCCACCTGCGCCACAGCCTTGCCTTTCGGCTTGGCGGCATGCTGACCGCCCTGCTGATCCTGGCCCTGGCCTTCTGGACCATGCTGTTGTTTCACTGGGGATCGCACAGCGTACCGTGGTCCGTCCTCATGATCGGCTTCGCCCTGATCGCCGCGATCATTGCGATTGCTGTGGCCCTTGTGATCGACCGCCTCATCACCCAGCCCCTGCGCGCGCTGGTAGCCGCCACCCAACAAATCGCCCAGGGCGCGCCGCTGCCTGCGGCCGAGCCCGCATCGTCCCACGAAATGGGTCAATTGCACCGCTCCCTGGCCCGCATCAGCCAAGTTTTGGATGATAAAAAAAGCGCGCTGCGCCAGGAACATGATGAATTTTTGAACCTCTTCGAGAGCGTGCCCTGCCTGATCACCGTTCAGGACCGCAATTTGCGACTGATCCGCTACAATCGGGAGTTTGCAGAGAAGTTCGCCCCCCGTGACGACGACTTCTGCTACTCGGCCTATAAGGGGCGAACGGAAAAATGCGAAAACTGCCCGGTTGAAAAAACCTTCGAAGACGGCCAATCCCACGCCTTCGAGGAGAAGGGGTGCAACCGGGACGGCCGACCCATCCATTGGCTGGCCCGAACAGCGCCCATCCGCGATGAAAACGGCAATGTCGTGGCGGCCATGGAAATGAGCCTGGATGTAACGCTGAGTCGGCAACTGGAAGAACAGCTCAAGGCCTCGGAGCAGCGTTACCAGGCCATCTTCAGCAACATCCCCAATCCGGTTTTCGTGCTGGATCCCGACACGCTGAGCATCCTGGACTGCAACCGGAGCGTCATGCCGGTGTATGGCTACTGTCGGGAAGATCTGAAAGGCACTTCGTTCCTGGAGATGTTCGAACCGCGTGAACGGGAGCACTATACCGAAAAAATCAAACAGGAAGTATTCATCCACCAGGCAAGGCAGGTGAACCAGAAGGGGCAATCGCTGTTCGTCGACATTCGCTCCTCCCTGACCCCCTATCCCGAATGGGAAGTACTGCTCGTGACCACCAGTGACATCACCCAGCAGATCGAAACCGAACAGCAGTTGATCCAGGCCAGCAAGATGACCACCTTGGGCGAGATGGCCACCGGCGTGGCCCACGAGTTAAACCAGCCGCTGTCGGTGATCAAAACCGCCAGCAGCTTCATGCTGAAAAAAATCGAAGCCGAACAGGAAGTAGGCCCCGATCTCTTTGAAAACATGATGTACAAAATCGACAGCAACGTCGACCGTGCCTCAAAAATCATCCAACACATGCGCCAGTTTGCCCGCAAAGCGGAGGTGGAACTGGAGCCGACGGACCTCAACCATACGGCGCGCATGGCGTTGGAAATCTTTTCAGAGCAGTTGAAGCTAAAAGGCATTCAGGTGGTCAAACAGTTGGAAATTGGCCTGCCCGCGATCCGCGGCAACGCCAGCCGTCTCGAACAGGTGTTCATCAACCTGCTGCTCAATGCCCGGGATGCCATTGAAGAGTGCTGGGGTGACAAGACAGACAATAGCCCGGAGAAAATCATCACCCTGATCACCCGCAGCGAACCCGGGTATGTGACAGCCAGTGTCTGCGACACCGGTACCGGCATCCCTGCCTCGGTAAAAGCAAAGATATTCGAACCGTTCTTCACCACCAAAACCGTGGGCAAAGGCACCGGCCTGGGGCTGTCCATCAGCTATGGCATCGTCAAACAACACGGCGGCACCATCGACGCCGAAAACCGGCAAGGTGGCGGCGCATGTCTGACCCTTAAAATCCCCACGCATGCGGATGGTGCCATACCCAGGCCTCCGGCAGGCCAGAGGCAATCATGAACCCAGCAAGCGCTTCTTTGGAGACAACCATGCCGTCTACGGATGCCCCCCTCACCATTCTGCTGGTGGACGACGAGCAGGATGTGCGCGAAATCCTTCAAATGGCACTCGTGGACGCCGGCTACCAGGTCCTTTTGGCCGCGGACGGACGGACGGCAATGGACATATTTCTCGATGCGCAACCGCCCATTGTGCTCACCGATATCAAGATGCCCCAAATGGATGGCATCGAGCTGTTGCGGCGCATCAAACACGAAAATCCGGAAACAGAAGTGATCATGATCACCGGTCACGGCGACATGGAGCTGGCCATCAGCAGTTTGAAACACCAGGCATGTGACTTCATCACCAAACCCATCGACGTGGAAGCACTGGACGTCTCGCTCCAGCGGGCCCGCGAGCGCATCCGGATGCGGCAACAGCTGCAAACATATACCCGTAATCTGGAAGCACTGCTCCACGAAAAGAGCCAACTGCAGGATCATCTCTCCTCGCTGGGGCTGATGATCGGGTCGATATCCCACAGCATCAAAGGATTGCTGACCGGCCTGGACGGTGGCATTTACCTGCTTGGCAGGGGTCTGAAAAAACACGACAACGACCAAATCGAAGAGGGCTGGAAAACCGTCCAGCTCATGACCGATCGCATTCGTAAGTTGGTGATGGATATTCTATTTTATGCAAAAAAACGGGACATGCAGTGGGAAAAAGTGGATTTGGCCCAATTTGCGGAAGAGACCGCCCGGGCCATGGAGGGCCGCCTCAAGGAGACTGGCATCGCCTTCCGCCGCGAATTCAGCGGACCGCTGGCGGACTGCGAAATCGATCCCAGCTATGTGCACACCGCGCTGATGAACCTGTTCGACAATGCCATCGACGCCTGTCAACGCGACACCAAGAACGACGAATGCCGTATCACTTTCTCCGTGGCGCCGGACAATGGCCACATCGTATTCGGGATCGAGGACACCGGCATCGGCATGGACGAGGCCACCAGCAAGAAGCTCTTCACTCTATTCTTCTCTTCCAAGGGCATCAAAGGCACCGGGTTGGGGCTTTACATCACCAAGAATATCATCGAACAGCACGGCGGCACCATCACCGTCGCCTCCACCCCCGGCAAGGGCAGCCGCTTCACCATCACCCTGCCCAAAAAAGCCGGCCAGTGCAAGGATATGGAATAGTATGCCGGTTCATCCTAAAGCCTCCTTATACTGCTCATTGAACCGTAACACCCTCTGGACATATTCGCGCGTTTCGCGGTACGGCACCTCGCCGTTATACCGCGCCACCGTTCCCGGCCCGGCGTTGTAGGCCGACAGTGCCAGCCGGATGTCACCATCGAACCGGTCGAGCATCTGACGCAGGTAGCGTGCGCCGCCATCGATATTCTGGTCGATATCAAACGAATCCCGCACGCCCAATTCACGGGCCGTGGCCGGCATCAACTGCATCAAACCCCGGGCCCCCGCCCGCGACACGGCGCGCACTTCAAAGTTGGACTCCGCCCGGATCACACTGCGAATCAACCCGGCAGGCAGTTGGTATTTGGCGGCCGCCCGGGCTATGCCGCGATCGATGCGGCCGGTGACGGCATCTTTCACGGGGGTTGCCACTTCGCTGACCGGTGTGTCGGGAATCGACGGCGGTGGTGGCGTCTCGGCAGCGTTCGATGCGGCTGGCGGGGAAACCATCGCCGGGGGCCTCTCCGGCTTGGGGGTTTTCCTGGAGGGCTTTATATCCTCCTGCCCTTCCATGTCCGGCCGTATGCGTGGCATACGGGACGCGACCGGTGCCCGCAGGTAATCGGCGATCCTCTGTCCTGTGCCTCCCTGGCTTGGCGCCGCTGCCCGGGCGCGGGCCAGGGTGTCGGCGAAGCCGCTGTCGTTATTCACACCCAACCGACTATCCGTGCGCGGCGTAACGAGGGCCCCACCGTTCAGACCGGCGCTCCGGAAATAGTCCTGAATGGTTAAATTGGTTTTAGGTACCATAACGCCACCTCGGGTTGTATGCCGCTACAATCGTTTTTTGCCATCCAATGGTGACAGCAATTTTCGTTCCAGGAGCGCCATATTTTAATTAGTTGACACAAATCCAATATGTTATAACTTATTGGCACAGCGCCGCACGCAACCATACGGGGACAAACTTGCCGGTCGGCAGGCACTAAATGACGAATTCATGACGCCGTCAGCAGGGTGCCCAAGCCTTGGCCGGGGAACAATGAAGCAGCGGTTTCTAAAAATGGACACCCGCTTAATCCAATTGTGCAAAAATGGAAGATCGACGCTATTATACCGACGGCCTTTGCGGTGCGGTTGAATCACCCACCTGGCTGCCGGGGCTGCTTTGGCGCTCATCAAAGGTGTCGCAAAGGGCGCACCCCAAAAAGGCACCAAACTTGCATTAAAATTGCAGGTCGATTCTCAATTCCCGATTCGAAAGTGAATGCAAATGCCGCTTCTGTTGCCTTGGTACCGCCGTCTCTGCCTGCCCCTCCTGCTCGCCCTCTTGTGGGGTGTTGCGGGTCCCGACCGATCGAGCCTTTCCAACCATTCCGCCGAACCTTTGCTGCGCGACGCGCCCCAAGGCCAGGTGAATGCCCTGCCGATCAATCCGGATGTGGTTCTCCGCCAACGCACCGTTTTGTGGGATGCGCAGCTCTTCGCCAACGCGGTGCCTGAGCGTATCCGACTCGATCTGTTCGAGGATCGACAATATATCGCCACGATGCTCTGGAGCGAATCGGGGGACGACGGCGGACTGACTTGGTTTGGCCGCCTCGAGGGACATCCCGAAAGCCGGGTCACCCTGGTGGTCCATGGGCCTAACGCTTCGGCCATGATCCGGGTGGATGGCCGCCGGTTTGATTTGCGCCCTTTGACGGATGCGTTGCATGTGGTTCAGGAGATGGATGGCGTAATCCAACCGAACGCCCCGCACCCGGACCCCCTGAATATGTCCCGCGATTCCGCGATGGATACGCCGGAACGAAGTTTTCCCCCCAGGGTCGCCATGAGCAGTGAAGAACAGGCGGTCCTGGACCTCGTCAATCAGGAACGGAGCAAGAATGACCTCATGCCCCTTGCGACGGACGATCGCCTGGCCGCCAGCGCAAGGGGTCACTCGCGGGACATGTCCGATAAGAACTACTTTTCCCATACCAGCCAGGATGGACGCACGGCCGGCCAGCGAATCACGGCGGCCGGATATGCATGGAGCACCTACGGCGAAAACATCGCCAAGGGGTATCGGACGCCCGAAACGGTGGTGCTCGCCTGGATGAACAGCGCGGGCCACCGCCAAAACATTTTGAACCAGAGCTTTTGTGACCTGGGAGTGGGCTACGTGACCAGCGGGCACTATTGGACCCAGAACTTCGGTCGCTTGAATACGGTATCCCAATGCCCCGCAGTAAACCGAAACCCCCGCGCCGACTTTGCCGCCGATCCCGCCACAGGCGCCGCACCGCTGCAAGTCCACCTGGACGCCGGCGCATCCAACGATCCGGACGGCGACCCGCTCACCTACGAGTGGACCCTGGGCTTCGGCCAGAACGCCGACGGCATCACCCTGCAACACACCTTTACAGCCGCTGGATACTTTGCGGTGACCCTGACGGTCAGAGATGACAGCGGCGGCGCAGATAGCGCCACACGCTGGATCACCGTCACCTCGCCGGACAACTCCCCCCCCATTGCCAACGACATTTTCTATGACTGCGACACGGGCGGCCAGCTCCAGGTCCCGGCCCCCGGAATCCTGGAAAACGACGACGACCTCGATAATCCCCATGCCCTGGCGGTGGCGCTGGTCGCACCCCCGGAACACGGCACCCTCGCCCTGGATCCCAACGGGGCCTTCACCTACCTGCCGGCCGCGGGGTTCACAGGTGAAGATCATTTCACCTATACCGCTTTCGATGGCGAATACCCATCGGAGCCTGCCACCGTCACCATTGTGGTCCGTTCCACCCCATCCGCCGCACAAGGCGATTCGGGAGGTTCCGGCGGCGGTTGTTTCTTGGGGTCGCTTCGCCAGGGGTGTGGGCGGTTACGGCATTAATTTTATATCGTATGCGGATGCAGCCTTCGCTGTCGGTGCATTTCCATCGCCACCAGGTAGACGGTGGCACCCAGGTAACCCACCAGGGTGCCGGCGGCGATACCCAGCTTCGGATAGGTGGCGGCCACTGTCAGGGTATAGACCAGCAGGGAGATCAGGCCCCGGGGAATATTGCGGATGATGGTGCGCACATGAGCCGGTTGGTACGTCGCCTGTATGATCACCAAGAGCGGCAGCATGGTGATCGGAAAGGCGGAGAAGAGGCCGGCCCAGCGGGGTCCCACGGCATGGGCCGCCGTGGTGATAGCCAGAATCACCACAGCAGCGAATAGCGCCCTTAACAGGGTAATGGCAATCCCCAGTCTCATTTTCTGTTGGATGGCCACCTCGGGCACGGCGCGGAAAAGGCGATTTCCCAGAATGATGGCCAGCAGGGCAATGGCGGGTGCGCCGAGCCAGTTGAGGGCCAGGACGGAGAGCCCCCAGGCTGCCAGTCCGTATGCGCAAAAGGCCGATAGCACCGCCATGGCCAAGGCCGAAAATCGGCGGCGCCCTTCGGCCCCACGCAACCCCAGGAGGTATCCGGCTACGAAGGCCACGGTTGCGGCCAGACCGCCCGCGGCGAAGATGGCGCTGTGGGCCGCGAACCCGGCGCCCTGCTCCAATCCGATAAAGAATAGGCTGATAGCGGCGCCCAGAGGGTAGCCGGAAACGACGCCGGCAAAACGCGGCCCTATCCGTTCGGCGATCAGGCTGAGCAGCAGCACCACCAGGATCGACGCCACCACTTTGATTGCGGTATAAAGACCGATTGTGATCACCGAAGCCATTCCTATGGTGAATAGAGCCCGGCCTTCATGGGCAGGTACAGGGAGAGAATCGGCAGCAGGGTCAGCAGCACCAGCACCACCACATCCATCAGCACATAGGGGATGGCCTCCTTGGCCACGGCATCCACATCGCCCTTGATCAGGTTGGCGGCGGTGAAGAGATTGACGCCCACCGGCGGCGTGGCTTGCCCCACGGCCAGTGCGGTGATGAAGATCACGCCGTACCAGACCGGATCGATGCCGAAGGCCTTGAGCACCGGGATCAGAATCGGCATCAGCAGATAGCAGATGCTGATGGCATCCAGCACCATGCCCAGCCCGAGCAGCAGCACGTTGACCAACAGGATCATCACCATGGCGTTGGGCGAGATAGCCACGATCCAGGCGGCGACGCGGTCGATCACCCCGATGACCGAGGCCGTCCAGGTGAAAAGCCCCGCAAAAACCACGATGAACATGATCACCGAGCTGGTGACGGCGGCATCCACCAGCATTTCGATCATATCCCGCCAGCGAATGGAGCGGTAGATGAAAACGGCGACGAAGAGGCTGTAGAAAACCGCCACCACCGCCGCTTCGGTGGGCGTAAAGATACCCGAGTAAATCCCGCCAAGAATCACCACCGGGGCCAGCAGGGCCCAGATGGACTTGATGAACGCCCGCCACAGATCCGCGGCACTGCCCCGGTCGGCAATCCCCCGGTAGCCGCGCCGCCGGGAAACCCAGTAGGCCACCAGCACCGTACCGGCACCGGTGATCAGGCCGGGTACGATGCCGGCCACGAACAGCGCGCTCACCGACACACTGGTGATGTTGCCGTAGATGATGAAAGCGATGCTCGGCGGGATAATGATCGACAAGTCGGAAGCATTGGCGATGGTCGCGCCGGCAAAGCTTTTGCTGTAGCCATGCCGGATCATGGGGGCCAGCAGAATCAGGCCCACGGCGGCGGTGGTGGCCGGCCCGGAACCGGACAAAGAGCCCCAGAAGATGCAGGTCATAACCGCCACCATGGCCAGGCCGCCAGTGCTTTTGCCCACCAGCAGTTCGAAGAAACGGGCGATGGTGGCCGCCAGGCCGGCCCGCTGAAGAATGACGCCGGCCAACACGAAAAAAGGGATGGCCAGCAGGGGGAAGGAGGCAATGCCGGCGGTGAAATTGACCCCCAGCATCTCGATGCCCAGATCGAACTGGTAAATGGTCACCACCGCCGCCACACCCAAAGAGATGCCGATGGGCACCCCGAGCACCATCAGGAGCAGGAAAACCGTGCTAATGAGCACCATCTCCATCAGGCGTCCGTCCCGTCAAGTTGAGCCAAGCGGACCCTTGCACCCCGGTAGATGCCGCGGAAGACAAACACCGACAGCAGCGGGACACCTGCATAGTAAATCCAGACCGGAATTCCCAAGGACGGGCTGGTGGCCCGGAACAGGGTCATCTCATCATAAATGGCCTGGATCATGTACGCACACACCAGCATAAAAAGCCCCGCCCCCAGCAGGGCGCCAAACACCACCAGCCACTTGCGCATTTTCAGCGGGAAGAGATTGAAGAACGTCACCATGCCCAGCTGCGCGCCGCGCTCAAAGGCGATGCCCGTGCCGATCACCGTCATCCAGACGAACAGGTTGATCGTGATCTCCTCGGTGGCGCCGATGGAAAAGTTAATGAAATAGCGGCTCAGCACGTTGACAAAGGCGATGGTCGCCATGGTCATCAGCAGGATCGCCGCAATCCAATGGTCCAGTCGAATCGGCCCCTTTTCTGCCAAAAGCGTACCTCCACTAACGACCACTAAGGCGCCATATCGGCCTTGGCCTTGTCCATCAGGTCGGCACCCAAAGCCTGGGCCCATTTGTTGAAAACCGGCGCCGTGGCCTCGGCGAATGCCGCCACCTGGGTATCGCTCAGAAAGGTCACCGTCATTTTCTTGGATCCCATGAACTGGACAGGTTCGGGCACTTCCATGTTGAAATTGAACTCATTTTTGAGCATATTTTGAGAGATGTCGCCATCCAGTCCCGACCGGGAGAGGGCGATTTCAAAGCGGCCCGCCTCCTCGGCCGCCGATAGAATCGCTTTCTGGATATCGGCGGGGAAGTCCTCCCACTGCCGCTTGTTCCAGTAGATAATCAAGGGGTCCACCAGGTAGTTCCACATGGTGACATACTGGTGGTACTGCCAGATCTGCACCGGTATCAGCACGCCCACGGGGTTTTCCTGACCTTCCACCACCCCCTGCTGGAAGGCAGTCTGGGCATCGCCCCAGTTCATGTTGACCGGGTCGGCCCCCATCTGGCGGAACGTTTCCATGAACAGCGGGTTGCCCACCACACGGATTCGCAGTCCCTTCAGATCATCCGGCGTCTCGATGGGCCGCTTGCTGTTGGTGACCTGCCGAAAGCCGTTCTCACCCCAGGCAAGGGGCTTGAGACCCACCCGCTCCATGGCGCCGAAGACCGCCGCACCGGTTTGACCGGCCTTGAGCTTGTCCAGGTTCTCGAAACTGTTGATGAAGAAAGGCAGGTGAAAGATATTGGCCTCACCGATGACCGGGGAGATATTGATGGTCGATTCAAAGGCACAGTCGATAACGCCCCGGGCCACCATCTGGGCCGCATTGAGCTGAGCCCCCTGGAGCAGGGCGCTGCCGAAGTAAGGCTTGACATGAATCCGGCCATCGGTTTTTTCGGCCACCAGTTCGGCAAACTTGGTGGCCCCCATCCCCCAGTAAAATGATGGTCCCACATTGACCTGCAGCCGGTACTCCTTCTTGAAACCGGCAGCCTCGCCGGCAGGAATGTGCAATACGAGCAGGGCCATGACCGCAGCCACGCAACCGAATCCCCTGAGCAACCCTCTTGTCCTGTTCCGCATTGTTTGTCTCCTCCATTTTAGGCGCCTGCCACCGAACCCAAAAGCCCCGGCCTGGCGCTGCATTGACCCCGGCACCGAAGCGAGCGAACATCACCATATCGTTGGCCGGATTGTGCAACCATGACACCATAGTGATAAACCTCCAATGACGCGTCAAGACAATTTTATGCGACGGCCGCACAAAAGGTCACCCCACACCCAGGGCAATCGACCGATTTTCACGATGAATGCTCCGGGCGACTGATTTGCACATCCTACTGGAATTGCCGGGTTGTTTCAGATTATGATATCCCGCAGGTGCGAAACGCCAACTGCCGGCAACGGCACCCGACAGGCGCAGCATGGTAAAAGCGATTGGAAAGACAAGGTCTTATTGACCAGGAGAGGATTCCCAATGAAAGAAAAGCAGGTATTTGAAGCGCTACCCCCGAACTTCAGGGCCGCCCTGATTAAAAAATCCCCGTCCGCCCACCCCTTCTGGACCCTGTTGGGAATGACACTGGTGGATGTCAAAAAGGGGTGGGCGGTGGTGAAATTGCCATTCAACGATCAATTGACCCAGGCCGACGGCATTGCGCACGGTGGAGCGATCTTCTCGGCGGCCGATGCGGCCGTGGGCGTGGCCTTGCTGGGCCTTATCGACCGCAGTGAGACCATGGTCACTCTGGAGATGAAAATCAACTACCTCAAGCCCTTTGCACAGGGCGCCCTGCTGGCCGAGGCGGCCATCGTCCAGAAGGGGACGCGCACCGCATTGGGCGAAGTGTGCGTCACCACGGAAACGGGCGATCTGATCGCCAAAGGACTGGCCACTTATATGATCATGACCCGATGAGCGGACACCGCCGGATTTTGCAACCGTATGGTCCCGGCCTACACTTGAACTTGATACGTACACATTTTGCAGGAGATGCCTTCGTTTTTTAAATATTCCGCATCGTGCATACCGACCAGCTCCCAAGCCGATTGCTGCTCCAGCGCGATCATGTGGCGGCGATAGCCGTACTCTTCGTAGGCCCCTTCGCGAATGGTGAAACAGATGAAACCGCCCGGTTTGGTCACACGGATCAATTCGTCAAAGGCATGGGCCTTGACGTGACCATAGGTGAAGGTCCCGGTGCAAACGACGGCATCGTACGTATTGTCCGCCATGTCAAGCGGGTAGCTCAGATCGGCCTGGATATGCTTCCGGTAAATCTTCTTGCGCTCCGCCTCATCGAGCATTTCCTTGGAATAGTCAAGGGCGTCCATCAACGAATATCCCATTTTGACCAATTCTTCGCCGACCAACCCGGTACCGCAGCCTGCATCCAGGATGCAGGCATCCTTACTGTCGAGAACCTTGTCCAGGGCCTCGGCCGAAGCGATATGGGCCACGTATCCGAAACGGCCCACCGTATCATTGTCATAATCGACGGCCCAATCCTTGTAAGCCGCCATCAGCTCATCATGGTTTTTTGCGGTATAGACTTTGTCGAGGGTCTGATTGTTGCTGACCACTGTTGTACCTCCTGAAATTTGTGGAATGGATTTTTTCTATGAAATGATTTGACTTCTATCGGATTCAGTTGGAGAGGACCTTGTAAGTGCAGAATTTGGCGGTGACCTTCTCTTTAATGAGATAGTCTTCTTCCCATAGTTGCTGAAGCTCCCATTTCGCACAGGCCTCCAATTCCAGCATCTTCTCGCGATAATTATACTCCTGATAGGCGCCGTCACGAATGGTAAAGCAAATGTAGCCGCCCGGGCGGGTGATCCGCAACAACTCCTCAAAAGCATCCGGCCCCACATGGGCATAGGTGAATGTCCCCACGCAGATGGTGGCATCATACGCGTTGTCCGGAATGTCGAGCGACTTGTTCATATCCTCCTGAAAAAGTCGCTTGTAAATAGCCTTCTTTTTCGCTTCGTCCAGCATATCGCCGGAGTAATCCATGGCATCGATATTTTCGTATCCCATGCGGCTGAGAAAGTCGCCCACCAGACCGGTGCCGCAACCCGCATCCAGCACCCGGCACGCCTTGGAATCCAGATAGCCATCCAGCATGGCGGCGGCCGTCTGCGGCCCCACGTATCCCATCACCTCCAGTGTGTCCCGATCATAAAGCCCGGCCCATTTGCTATAGGCATCAGCCAGAGCGCTCGAGGTTTTGGCTTCGTAGGTGGCTTCCCAAAGCTTCGGTGTCTGTCGCATACATCCTCCTTGTTGTGGTTGGTGATCGCCGTATAAGAACGCAGTACCGCGCACCACCGTGTCTGTTTGTTCTGATGGCATATGTAATGGAATTATGAGTCACACATTATGCCGCAAGCCGAATGCTCCCTCACGGGGAGTGATGGCATAAGGACTCAAAACAAAGCAAACAACATGCCAAGCATCTGCATGTGAGGCATCAACATGTCCTTAACCTATCGGAATATATTATGTTTCCGCTGTCCGCCACGGTTTCGCGGCCCAGCCCTCAACTCCTCTCAAAAATGAAGCCTGCGCAGGTTCGGGCAAGATCGGCCGGTTTGGAACGCAGACCGTCAGATATCGGGCATATTTTACCCACCACCCGCCATGTCATCAGAATTGGCACCCTTCTCATCCGTGATGGATTGCAACGGCTGGGCTTTCTGATCCTTGCTTTATGGGAGGGGTTTTGATATTGAATCGTGCGAATCCGCTGCGGACAAAAACAATCCCCCCTCAGCAACTGTGCATTTTTTGCCCATCGACTTACCAAGGGAATAGCATTTGGAACAGAAACAACCGCCAAACCTGAGAATCATTTGCGTCGACAAAGGCAGGCATTTGGCCCACCAGGTGGTGAATATCTTCGGCGAGGACAACGTGACGCTGGCCTATGAACGCAGCCTGGACGAAGTGCTTGACCGGTTCGAGCGGGCCGCCTACGACCTGATGCTTTTTTCAAGCACCATGGCCAACAAGCAGCCCCAAAACGCCATCGAAATTCTGGAACTGATATCGGCCAAATGCCCCGGCACCCAGATCCTGTTCTTTACCGATCCCGGCAGGCTCTCCATTGCCCACGAGGCGCTGCGGGCCGGCGTGTTCCATTATGCGGTCCTGCCGGTCAGTGACGAAGAGCTCAAATTGCTCATCGAGACCGCCATCGAGAAAACGCCGCAGTTGGGGCTCAACTTGCTATTGCGCAGCGAAAACGAAAAAACCACATTTGAAAGCATGGTGGGACGTTCCACCGCCATGCGCAGCGTATATCGTCAGATCCGTCAGGCCGCTGCCACGGATATCCCGGTCCTGCTTTCCGGCGAAACCGGCACAGGCAAGGAGCTGGCGGCCCAGGCCATCCATGAGCTCAGCAGCCGCGCAGCGCAGGCTTGTGTTCCAGTGCACATTGGCTCTTTGCCCATGGATCTGGTGGCCAGCGAGCTGTTCGGACATGAGAGCGGGGCTTTTACAGGGGCGACGAAACTACGCAAGGGCTCTTTTGAAGTCGCCGACGGGGGAACGGTTTTCCTGGACGAGATCGCCACCATCGACAGCAAAATGCAAATCAGTCTCCTGCGCCTGCTGGAAACCAAGGAGTTCTGCCGCATCGGCAGCCAGGACAATATATCCGTGGATGTCCGTGTGATCGCGGCCACCAATGCCGACCTGGACGAGGAGATCCGCAGGGGCCGGTTCAGGGAAGATCTATACTATCGCCTGGATGTGCTGCACATCACGATGCCGCCGCTGAGGGTGCGGCACGGGGATATCAATCTGCTGGTGGATCACTTTCTTAAAAACGCCTGCGATGATTTTGGCAAAACCATACGCGGGATTTCTCCCGATTTCATCAGCTGCCTGGAAGCCTACTCGTGGCCAGGCAATGTGAGGGAATTGAAAAACGTCATCCAGCGTGCGGTCA
>JAGTVD010000019.1 GCA_018224505.1 Desulfatitalea sp.
GCCCGATCAGCGGATTCAAAATCCTCGGAATAGCTCGCTATGCCTCCGGTTTTGAATCCGCTGATCGGGCCAATCCGACCCAAATCCGGGCGCCTCAAATGCGAATTTATTGTTTCGCGAGCCCTAAGGGTAACGGTAGACCCTGCTCTGCCAGTTGCGTATGCGCCACCGGTCCGGCCCTTTTTCCACGATGGCGTCGGGGGTCAGGGCCACTTTGCCGCCGCCACCGGGAAGATCCACCATCAAATGGGGCATTCCCATGCCGGATAGCGGCCCCCGCAGTGCCGCCAGCAGCGCAAGCCCGCGTTCGATGGGCACTTGGAAGTGACGTGTGCCCGGTACCCGGTCCAGCAAGTGCAGATAATAGGGTTTCACCCGGACCCCCAGCAGATCCTCCATCAAGGCAGTGAGTACATCGGGGTCGTCGTTGACCCCTTTGAGCAGTACGGTCTGGCTGCCGAGGGGGATGCCCGCATCAGCCAGCAGGCGGCACGCTTCAGCCGCCGCGGGCGTGATTTCCGCCGAATGGTTGAAATGGATGTTGACATACAAAGGATGGAAAGTGGCCAACAGGGCGGCCAGAGCAGGTGTCACCCGTTGGGGCAGCACGCTGGGTATGCGGGTGTGAATGCGCAGCCGACGTACGTGGCCCATCGCGCGCAGATCGGTCAGGATGCCCCCCAGCGCCTCGTCATTGAGCATCAGGGGATCCCCGCCCGACAGGATCACCTCGTGGATATCGGATTGCCGGCGGATATAGGTCAGTGCCCGGTCCAGCAATGTCCGGGTAATCCGGGCCTCGCCCGCTACCCGGCGCTTGCGCATGCAGAAGCGGCAGTGGACGGCGCACTGTTCGGACACCAGCAGCACCACCCGCCCCGGATAGCGATGAATCACCTGGGGGGCCGGAGATTGGCGCTCCTCGGCCAGGGGATCGGCGCACCCTGTTAGATCCTGGAGCTCCTCGGGGCTGGGAATCACCTGGCGCCCCAAGGGATCGTCGGGGGATTTAATCAGCGAATAAAAATAGGGATTGATGCGCATGGGAAAGCGTGTCTGCAAATGCACCCAATCCTCGCCGGTCCCGCCCCACCCGGCCGGCGGCCTGTCGATGCAGGTGTCTGCCAACTGGCGCCCGTTTGGGAAATCGAAGGCAGATGGGGGATAACGGTATATAGACATAGAAAAATATTAAGTTTTAAGTGTTCCTACACATTGAATCGGAAATGCACGATGTCGCCATCCCGCACCTCGTAGGTTTTGCCCTCCAACCGCACCTTGGCCTGTTTGCGTGCCTCGGCATAGGTGCCGGCAGCCATCAGGTCATCGTAGGCCAACACCTCGGCACGGATAAAACCTTTTTTTATGTCCGAATGGATCACCTCGGCGGCATCCACGGCGGCGGTCCCCGCCTGAATTGTCCAGGCGCGCACTTCATCTTCGCCCACGGTGAAAAAGGAGATTCGGCCCAGGAGGCTGTAGGAAGCGTGGATCACACGGTCCATGGCGGACGCCTGGATGTCGAAGGCGGCGAGAAAAGCCCGGGCCTCCTCGGCACTCATCTGGCCCAACTCCTGTTCCAGCTTGCCCCGGATGGCCAGGCACTGCGCACTGCCTTCGGGCAGACCTTGCGCCGGCAGCGCGTCATCCTCATCGGCATTGTTGTACAGCACCAGGCAGGGCTTGGCCGACAAGAAGGCGTACCCCCTGAGCAAACGCGCACCGGCCAGCTCGGCGAACCGGCGCAGGGGGGTTTCGTTGTTCAGGTGGACAGCGCATTGCTCCAGAAGCGCCATCTCCTCGGCATCCGGCTTTTTGCCCCGTTTCTGGTCCATGGCCAGACGCTCCAGACGCTTTTCCACCACCACCAGGTCCGAGAGCATCAACTCCTGATCGATGGCCTGAAAATCGGCCACAAGCGAAGGCGCCCGCCCATCCACACCCTGGAAGTGGCGAATGACATGCAGCAGCGCATCGCAGTCGCGCACCTGGGTCCAGATCGTTTGCTCCCGGGCCTTGTCCTGAACCCGATCCGCCATGGCCGGCAACAGATAAACCACCTGGGCATATGTGGTTTTGCGCGGTTTGTAGAGCGCCGACAGGCGATCCACCCTTTGATCCGGCACATGCACGGTGCCTACCCGGCTTTCCCGGCGTTGTGCCGCATCCAGCCGTGTTTGGGTCAACGCCTCGAATAAAGTTGTTTTACCGGCCCCGGGAAGGCCGATCAATCCCAGCTTCATATGCACCACCTGCTTATAAAAGGTCGACGGTGCGGACCGCGCACACCCGGGCCGGCACCCATCCAAAAACAGACTTACTACCGCCGTTCGATGGTCAATGCAAGGATTCTATCGGCATCACTTCAAAAACATTATATAATCGACAATATACACTCGCTTAAAACTTAACACCGGACGCATAAAACTTTCCTTTGACATCCCCCCCCAACTTCGGTAGGGGCTAGTGGTTGCCCACACATTGCCGCACATCCATCCCATTCCGCCACGGAACGTGGCCTGTGAATTTTTGGAGAGAATTATGGGTCAAACAGCCAAAGCCCCGCAATCCACATCGTGCCGGACACCGCTCAAAAAATCGGCCAACCGGCAAGCCACGATTACCGTGGGTCAAGCCCAACGGCAGATCAGACAACTACATGCCCAAATCACCCAACTCACATCCGCCAACGACGCGCACAGCAAGACCCGGGAGGCATTGCACGACCTGGAAAGACGTTACCAATCCCTGGTGGAGAACATCCCGGATGTGGTCTACTCACTGGATGAAAAAGGCATTATCGTCACGATCAATCCGGCGGTGGCAATCTATGGCTATACACCCGGCGAGTTGATTGGGCGGCCTTTTGTGGACCTGATCGACCCCACCGATCGGGATCGGGTGGTCAATGCCTATTTTGAGGTGGTGGCCCAAGGCAAGGATTACACGCGTACCCAGAGATTCCGCATCCTGACCCGGTCCGGCGAGACCCGGTGGCTTGAAGCCAATTGCGCCATCCGTTTTACGCCCCGCGGCCATTTCATCCTCCAGGAGGGGGTATGCCGGGACATCACCGAAAACACGCAGATCGAAAACAACCTCATCAAGGCTCACGAAGCCCTTGAAGAGAAGGTGCGCCTGCGCACGCGGGAGCTGTTGCAAGCCAATGCGGAGCTGCAGAAAGAGATAGAAGAACGCCGCGCCATGGAACAGATTCTGCGCGATCGGGAACGGGACTTGCAGGTGGAAAAGACCAATCTGGAGGAAACCAATACCGCATTGCGGGTGTTGCTCAAACGCCGGGAGGCCGACAAAAGGGCCCTGCAGGAGCAGGTGATGTACAATGTGAAGAAACTGGTCTTGCCCTATCTGCACAAGGCGCAGAAAGAGATTACCGATGAACGGCATAAAACCTATTTGGGTATTGCCGAAGCCAACCTGGGAGATCTGACCTGCGGTTTTTCGCGTCGCCTGTCCCTGGCCTATTATGGGTTGACGGTATCGGAACTCAAAGTGGCCGATTTTATAAGAAAAGGCAAAAAAACCAGAGAGATTGCGGCGTTGCTGGGTTTGTCATCCCGAACCGTGGAAGCCTTTCGGCAAAGCATCCGCACCAAACTGCTCCTGCAAAACAAGAAAGTCAACCTGTGCACCTTTCTCATGTCCATTAAATAATCATCCAGAAATGGACGGACACTAACTATCCCTGCGCTCGGCAAGGCGGCGTACAATCCGATTCAGGGCGCCAAGTTGGCCTTGCAACTCCAGCAATTTGGCTTCCATCAGCAGTGCCAGCACGGCCATTCGGTTCTCGACCGTTCCGGCCTTGTCCAGCATAGTGTCGATATCGTTCTGCATCTCACGATATTGAGGAAATTTTTCCAAAAAAGCAGCCCGGTCCCGAAGTGCATCGGCCAACTGCCGCTCTGCATCCCAGGGGCCGGCCGGCTGCCGCCGCATGGTGTTCGGTATATGTAAACGGTGTGCCATGGGGGCCTCCTTTACGGTTCGTTGTGCAATAACACTGCAACGATGTCAGCGATGGTTTGCTCAGCCTGATGAGGGGACAGGGGACATGCACCCGCGCCCCGATGCCCGCCACCTCCGTAACGGCTGAGCAATTGTCCCACGTTCACCCGACAGCCGCGGTTCAGGATACTGTGCCCGAGCTTGACAACGGTATGGGGTCCGTCATCGAATATTTTGATATTGACCACCGCTTGCGGGAAGAGCGAGTAAACCAGGAAGCGGTTGCCATCCGGCACCGGCGACAGCCCCCGCAAATCGGTAATCGAAACATGGTCCCGCAGCTCTGTATGATCCAGAAGCGACTTTTCGAACAACTTGTTCTGGGTGATGGTCGCATCGCAACGTTGCCGCACCTCCGGATCGGTCATGACCTTTTCAATGGCGCTTTTGCGTAACAGGTCCACCAAATGATCGCAATAGGCGCCCGCCGAGGGATCGCGATAGGTGATCGTCATCGACAGAAGCACGAAGGGGTATCGCTCGGGGTAAAGAATCTCATCCAGGGTCAACTGGGCCGCGTCGATCCGATCGGTATGATGCACCAGCGTTTCGAACCGGCCACCCAACGCCTCCTCGTAATACGCCTGGACCAATCCGGCTGCTGAAGGCGCCATACGATAGATGCCCTTGTAATCGAACCGGGGCACATTGGAAACGTGGTGATCGAACCACAAATCGACATCGCCCCCCAATGGCAGATTAGCCACCACATCATGGGGCGTGAGGGGCACCAGACCGGCCTGCATATCCGCCGGTTGCGCCCATACCACCGGCAATTGGCCGCCCAAGGCTTCTTTCAAAAGCACCGCGCATACCACGCCATCAAAATCGGGTCGTGTGATAATTCGTGTCTGCATCGCCCTCTGCCTGGATCGACCAGTGTTAAATAGCGCCATGGTTTTTAATCAAGATAACAGCAGCGATGCGCAAATGCAACATTGCCGCGGGTTCGTCAGTATGTCCCGGTGAGCCTTTTTGTTTTAAGATATCCGAGTGGTAGCAAGGTGTGGGAGTATTTAAAAAAGTTAAATGCGAAGGGCTCGCGGGCTACAACGGTTGGCCGTCCGGCGACATTTTGGTTACGATCTGGCCGGTGCCGTCCAGCAGAAACAGCAGAAAACCGCCCTGAACCGCATAACGCGTCAGGTCTTCGAATATTATAGCCTGAATCTCAAGGGACAGACCGGGCTGTTTGACCAAATGCAGCACCCCCTGCTGTGCCGTGTCGCGATCCTTGAATACGGGGATAAAGGTGATGTCCAGCGCATCATCACGCTGCCCCAGGATGTTCTCTTGCTGACCTGGATTCTGGACCACCACGTAGACCCAGGCGGTGTTCTCTATGATTTGACCCATGGTTTGCCTCCTCGAAAAGGATGGTCTCGATGAATATCGATCTCCACTGTTGCCCATGCATCCGCCGTCCAAACGTGATATCCGATATGGAAATGGGCGTGGCCGAACTGTCAGATTGCATTGTTGTGCGAAACCATCAAACTGTGGCTTATAGAGAACACCGGCAAGCGTGTCAAGCCTGACGCGATAATTAGCCTTTCGGCAAATAGCGCTTTACTTTTGTGCCGGCCTGATTATACTGGCGCACCAAATTCGGATAGCTGTTCTGGGAAGGAGTCGGTAATGGATTCAACGTTTATAGTACCCCCAGATTTTCAACAAGGTATGCATCGCCTGATGCCCTACATGTCCCATGAGTTGCGCAACGACCCGCAACGATTGGAAACCATCATGCTGTTTTACAAGCTGGGTGGTGACAAGTTGGCCAAAATCGTCATCGATGCCTTCAACCAGACCCAGCGGTTGCTCAAAGTCCATGAACAACGTTTGCGCTTGAGAATCTCGCTGATGGATACGTTGGAAGATATGGAAAAGGAGGATGACGATGATGACGATGGCGACGATGAGGAGGATCGGAATGCCTCGGATGATAATGAAGACGATCTGACCGACTACTGATTCACACCCCGGGCAGGCATCCGAACCGGTGCGCATGCGGTCCGGCGTGCCAATGTCACAAGGGAAAGGGTGTCAAGCTTTCCCATCCGTTTTCCGTCACCAGAAGGGTCTGTTCGAACTGGGCGGATAAGGACCGGTCCCTGGTCACGGCGGTCCACTGGTCCTCGAGAATGTTCAATTCATAACCCCCCAGATTGATCATCGGCTCGATGGTGAATACCATACCCGGCACCAGGCGAACGCCATCGCCGCGCTGACCGAAATGGGGTATCTGGGGCGGTTCGTGGAAATCAAACCCCACTCCGTGACCGACAAAATCCCGCACCACGGAACAACTCTGCCCTTCGGCGTATGTCTGGATGGCCCATCCGATATCCCCAACACAATTGCCCGGCCGCACCATGGACATGCCTTCCTTGAGGCTTTGGCTGGCGACGGCCACGATTTTACGCGCATCGATCCCCGGCGTGCCGACAAAGAAAGTCTTGTTGGCATCGGCGTAATAGCCATCGAGAATGGTGGTCACATCGACGTTGACGATATCCCCGTCCTGGAGCACCCGCTGACCGGGGATGCCATGACAGATGACTTCATTGACCGATACGCAGGTGCTTTTGGGAAAACCACGGTAATTCAGCGGTGCCGGTATCCCCTGGTGTTCGACGGTAAATTGGTGCACCCAGCTGTTGATAGCATCGGTGGTGATCCCCGGTGCAAGTTTGGCTTCCACCATGTCCAGGGTGGCCACCACCAGTTGACCTGCGCGCCGGATACCGGCGACATCGACAGGGGACTTGAGTCGGATTTTGGATTTCTGGGGATGGTTGCGGGGCATCACCGGGGGGTTCTCGGTGAGGCAGCACTTTTTGAATTTCTTGCCGCTGCCGCAGGGGCAGAGGTCGTTACGTCCAACCTTCACCCCTCTCACTGGATGATCTACCCGCACGGTTGACTCCTCCGGCGAACATGGTGTTTATCAAATGGCGACACCGCCCAAGCCCTCATCCTTTTGATGCGCCCGGGTCATAAACCCTTTGAATCCCTGATCCACCGTTTCCGGGCCGTGCCTCTAAGATGAAAATCAGACTATAATGATATGTGGCAGGTGTCAATGGCAGCACATTGTTACAACGGCATCCGGCGATTTGACCTTCACTGCCTTCATTGCTTTGACGGGTTGTGGAATCTCTGCTAAAAACAGCCGATATTTCGGGGATCACATGGACCGACTGGCCGAAGGAGGTAAAAAGAGCTGCCAATGAAAAAAGACCCAGCAACGCAAAATAGCTCGGATGACGCTTGGGAGAACCGGGTGCTGTGCGCCGACGAGTCATGTATCGGCGTGATCGGTCCCGACGGCCGCTGCAAGGAGTGCGGGTTGGCCTACGACGGCGACTGGCCGGCGGCCCTTGAAGCCACGGATATCCCAGATGACGAACACGACACCGAAGCCTCCCAGGACGAGGATGGGTCTGATGCGCCCTTGCCTGAACAGATGGCCGACCTGGACAACGCCCCGGGCGACGATGAGTGGCAGCAGCGCACGTTGTGCAGTGATGAAGGCTGTATCGGCGTCATTGGTCCGGATGGCCGCTGCAAAGAGTGCGGCAAACCTTATCAGCCCTGATCGGGTTTTTATTCAACCCGACCTTCTTTGGCCTTTGGCTTCCGACCGGATGCCGCTTCAGCGAAACTGGCTGTAGTGGACCGCATAGCGTTTGGCTTTATAAGCGAATTTACGCACCGTGGTTTTAAGCACCTGGGCGGCAAGGGTGATATTGCCCCGGGTGTTTTTGAGGGCATCGATGATCATTTCCCGCTCCAGATTGGCCACCGCATCCTCCAGGGAGAGCTCGGGCAGGGTGCCGGATTCCTGACCGGTTTGCAGGGTGGGCGGCAGGTGGTAGCTGTGAATGACACCTCCGTCGCACAACAGTACCGAGCGTTCGATACAATTCTCCAACTCACGCACATTGCCCGGCCAGTGGTAATCCATCAGCATGTCGATGGCCGGCGTCGAAAAACGCTTAATGCCTTTGTCGTTCTCCTTGCTGTATTTTTCCAGAAAGAAGTCGGACAACAACAAGATATCGGTCTTGCGCTCCCGCAATGGCGGCATGTAGATGGGGAACACATTGAGCCGGTAGTATAGGTCCCCGCGAAAGGTGCCATCCTCCACGGCGCTTTCCAGGTTTTTGTTGGTGGCGGCAATGATACGCACATCGACCTTGATGGTTTTCTGTCCGCCCACCCGCTCGAATTCCTTCTCTTGCAAAACCCGCAACAGGTTGGCTTGCACATCCAACCCGATGGAACCGATCTCATCCAAAAAGATGGTGCCCTTGTGGGCCAGCTCGAACTTGCCCAGCTTAAGCTTGATGGCGCCGGTGAAGGCCCCTTTTTCATGGCCGAACAGCTCGCTTTCGATCAAATTGGCCGGGATGGCAGCGCAGTTGACCTTGATAAACGGCCCCTTGGCCCGGTGGCTGTTGTAGTGCACCGAGTTTGCCACCAGTTCCTTGCCGGTCCCGCTCTCCCCCCGGATGAGCACCGTGGCGTTGCTCTTGCAAACCTGTGAGATCATCTGGAACACTTCGCGCATCTTGTTGCTGTTGCCCACGATATTGGTGATGCGGTACTTGTTCTCCAGTTCATCACGCAGGCGGCGGTTTTCGGCGCGCAGTTGCTCCTTTTCGCGCCGGATGGTCTCCAGATTGATCACGTGCTGGGCAATCATGGTGGCCACCACGGACAACAGCTTCTGGCCGTCCTTGAGGGAATAGGCCTCATCATAGGGGCGATCCACGCTCAGGGCGCCGATCACCTGGTTGCCTTTTTTGATCGGCACACAGATGAAGGAGAGCTCCTCGAAATGCTTGCGGTTTTTGCGGGTGGCCGTGCGGTCCAGAAACAGCGGTTCTTCGCTGATCTTGGGAATGGCCACCGCCTTGCCGGTCTGAATCACCCGGCCGGTAATCCCCTCACCCAATTTATACTTGACCCGTTCAATGGTACTCAGGGCGATGCTGTGGGCCACCTCGATGCTGATTTCGCTGCTCAGCGTGTCGAGGATGGAAACCGTTCCGCGAACCATGTCCATGGAGCTGGACAGCAGATCCAGAACTTTATATAAGGAGTTTTTGAGTTCCAGGTGCTCGTTGAGGGCCTGGCTGATTTCATACAACAGTGTGATCTCTTCGATGCGTTTCATGAGCAATGTCCGTTAGCTGTGGTGAAAACTGCGCCGTCATCAACAATTTTGCTTTGAATGAGCGCCATTATCACAAAATTGTAAGCCATGGCAAGCCCTACCATCCTTCATGTGGACATGGACGCCTTTTTCACGTCCGTCGAGCAACTGGACAACCCGTCCCTGCGGGGTCAGTGCGTGGTGGTGGGCGGCTCCCATCGCGGCGTGGTGGCGGCGGCCAGCTATGAGGCCCGCCGGTACGGCATCCATTCGGCCATGCCCATCTTCCAGGCCAAGCACAAGTGCCCCCATTTGAAGATCGTACCGCCCCGTCGCGCGCGCTATGTGGCGCTGTCCAAACAGATTATGGACCTGCTGCGCACCTTTAGCCCACTGGTGGAACCAATCTCCATTGACGAGGCTTTTATCGATATCACCGGATGCCGGCGGCTGCATGGCGCTGTCCGGGACACCGCCAGAACCGTCAAAGAGTGTATTCGGGCACAGACCCGGCTTACCTGCTCGGTGGGGGCGGCTCCCAATAAATTTCTGGCCAAGATCGCCTCGGATATGGATAAGCCCGATGGACTGACCCTCATCGCACTGGATGAAGTGCCCGGCTTCATCGAATCTTTGCCCATCGAAAAGGTGCCGGGCGTGGGAAAGCGGGCCCGGCAGCAGCTGGCCGCCTTGGGGGTCGATCGCCTTGGGCAAGTGCGCCGTTTGCCCGTGACGATGCTGGTGCGCCAACTGGGCGCATTCGGTCACCGCCTGATGGATCTGGCCCATGGCCGGGACGATTCACCGGTGACACCGGACAGTGAACCCAAATCGGTCAGCAGCGAAACGACGCTGGACCGCAACACCACTGACCGCGGTGTGCTGGCCGCCCATCTGTTGGCCCAAAGCGCAACGGTGGCCCGCCAGCTCAGGCACCATCGGATGCGCGCGCGCACCATCACCCTCATTATCAAAACCGGTGACTTCCAGCGCCACACCCGCAGCCGCACCCTCGGCCAGGCGGTCCGGTCCTCCGATGCCGTCTACCAAACAGCCATGGCCCTGCTGGAATCGTTTGCCATGGGTCAGCCAGTACGCCTGGTGGGCATAGGGGCAGGTGGATTGCAACCGGACACCCAACCGGTGCAGCAGCCATTGTTTGCCGACGATCAGGACCGGACACCCCAACGCTGGGAAAAAGTGGA
>JAGTVD010000020.1 GCA_018224505.1 Desulfatitalea sp.
CGGGCAAGTGGCGTCAGGGTGGCCAAGCACTGGGTGGACGCACGCGTATTGACGCGCTGCCGGCCCACCCCGCCGCAGACCGGCTTGACCAAAACCCAGCGTGCCGATAACTTGACCCGTGCATTTGCGGTTCGGATCGGCACCTCAGTTGCCGGGCAACGAATCGTCGTGGTGGATGACGTGCTCACCACCGGCGCCACCGCCGATGCTTGCGCCCGAGTCTTGATAGAACAGGGGGCCGCGGATGTTCGGGTGCTGACCGTGGCCCGGGCGGTTTAAATGGAGATTGGCCATGCGCTGGATGGACAATAGGGGTGTCAGGTACCTGCAATTTCCCAGCCTGGTGTCAGTGCCTGGCGTGTGGCACGGCATTTTCACGCGCTGGGCTTACAACGACGACGGGTCCCGGGCTGCCCTGAACATCGGGTTGAACAACGGTGATCCGCAAGGCCAGGTACAGGCCAGCCGGCACCGCATGTTGGATGTGGCCGGCGGCCAAACCGCCATATTCGCCCGTCAGGTTCACGGCGCCGATGTGGCGATTTGGGACCGTGCCCCGGAGGTGCAATCCCTTCGACCGACTCCATCGGCGGCGCTTTCCGGGGATGCCCTGGTCACCGCCGTGGCCGACAGCGCGCTGGTCATCCAGACCGCCGATTGCCAGAGCGTGCTGATGGTCGATCCCCAACAGCGCGTGGTGGCCAATGTGCACGCTGGTTGGCGCGGGAGTATCCAGAACGTGGTGGGGCGCACGGTTCAGACCATGGTGGAACGATACCATTGCAATCCCGACGGGCTGATCTGCGGTGTAGGGCCCTCCCTGGGGCCGTGTTGTGCCGAATTTGTCCATTATCGGCAGGAAATCCCTGAAATCTATTGGTCTTACCGACTACCGGGGGATTATTTCGATTTCTGGCGGATCACCCAGGACCAGCTCGTAGCGGCCGGTGTGCCCCGCAAACAGGTGGCGGTCAGCGGAATGTGCACGCGCTGCAACCCAGGCCTTTTTTTTTCCCACCGCGGGGAAGGTCCCGGCACCGGCCGTTTTGCAGCCGTCATTCGCCTGACAGCTTAACACAGGAAGGGACAGACCATGATTCAGCAGACGGCAACCCTGTTGTGGAACCGGGCTGTGGGGCCGGATTGTTACCGCATGGGGCTGGATTGCCCGCAAGGGTATGATACCGCAGTGCCCGGCCAGTTTGTCATGGTGCAAGCCGGACCTGCATTGGCGCCTTTATTGCGGCGCCCCTTTTCCATCTTCGCGCGCATCGGACCGCCGGACCACCCGGCGGGTATCGAGCTGCTCTACAAAGCACTGGGGCAGGGTACCCGTCAAATGGCACACATGGCTCCGGGCGACCGTGTCGATCTGTTGGGTCCGCTGGGGCGCGGATTCACATTGGACACGAATGCCCGGCGCATTTACCTGGCCGCCGGCGGCATGGGGGTGGCGCCGATCCATTTTCTGGCGGCCCAACTGCGGGCGCTGGGGGTGCCGGCATCGTCCATTCACCTGTTTCTGGGTGGCCGCAACCAGGCGGATCTGCTTTGCCGGGAGGCATTTGCGGCGCTGGGCATTGCAGTGACCGTGAGTACGGACGACGGCAGCGACGGGGATCAGTGTCTGATCACCGATCCTCTGGAGGCCGCCATCCGCACCCATCCTCCCGAGCGGCTTTATGCCTGCGGGCCCCACGGCATGCTCCAGTGCGTCGCGGGCATTGCAACGCGTCATGGCATTGCCGGCGAGCTCTCCATGGAAACCATGATGGCCTGCGGCATGGGCGCCTGCCTGGGATGCGCCGTGCCGGATGCCGACCCATCGGCCGGCTATCGCCATGTGTGCATCGATGGGCCGGTATTCGATGTCCGGGCCATTGAATGGTAACCACGCATGAATGACACTTTTATTTGACTTCCCGAACGACCTGTGGTAGCTGAACCAAGATTTTAGAAACGATCAGAACCACTTGAAAACTTGCAGCAGTGCGCGACAACCAGAAACGGCCCTTTGCACGATGGACAAAAAGCAATCGAACCCCATACGTCAGATGGCCTACTTCAGCAGCCTGGGTCTTTCCATCGCTTTGGCCATTTTTCTCGGCCTGGCGTTGGGCGTATACCTGGACGGGAAGCTGGATACCCGTCCGATTTTTACACTGATCTGCATCGCGGTGGGCATCGCGGCCGGGTTCCGGAATATCGGTCACGCCATCCGCAAAAGCCGCGATATTTAAACGGCAAACGGTTTTTACCAGAGAAGCAGTCGGGTCAATCGTGGAAATTCAACAACGCCTCATTCTATTTGTCACGCGAACCAACTGGGTGTTGTTCGTCCTGGTATGCATCGCCGGCTACTTTCTCACGGCTCCGGCATTCCTTAAGGGTTTGGCGTTTGGCGGATTCATTGTCACCTTCAATTTTCACCTCATGGCCCGCACCTTAAAAAAAGCGTTCGCCCCGCCCCACACCGCGTCCATCAGCTCCGTGCTAGCCAAATATTACGTGCGCTTCACCGTCAGCGCCATTTTGATATTCCTTCTTATCTACAACCACATCGTCGATCCCCTGGGATTGATCATCGGCCTTTCCATTGTGATGATCAGCATGATGCTGGCCACGCTGCGTGAAATTACCAAACTCATTTTCAAGGAGGCAACATAAGGTGGAACATCCTTACCTATTCTTCGTCGAACTATTGGGGCTCATTGGATTGGGAGATTTTGCGCATCACCATCCGCACATCGTCTATATGTGGGTCGTTATGATTATGATGATCGTTCTGGGCGCCCTTGCCGGCCGGAGCGTCCACCTGATCCCTACGAAGATTCAAAACGTTGCCGAATGGCTCATTGCCGAAGTGGAAACCTTCATGGTCAGTGTCACCGGAGAAGAGGGGCGGCGCTACTTCCCCTATGCCATGACACTTTTCACCTTCATATTCATCGGCAACATGGTCAGTCTGGTCCCCGGGTTCTTTGCACCCACCGCGAGCCTCAATACCACGGTGGCACTTGCCTTGTGCACATTCTTTCTGACACATATCATCGGCTTTCAGTTCCACGGCACACACTACTACAAACACTTCATCGGACCCGTGTGGTGGATGATTCCCCTGATTCTGCCCATCGAACTGGTGGGGCATTTCGCGCGGGTGCTTTCACTCTCCTTCCGTCTTTTCGGCAACATGCTGGGCAAGGAACTGACCTTGATGATCCTGTTCGCCCTGGCCGGACTCTACTTGGCGCCCATTCCCATTATGATTCTCTTTATTTTCGCCAAGCTGGTCCAGGCGCTGGTTTTCTTTCTGTTGTCCATCATGTATTTCGCCAGCGCCATGGAAGACGCCCATTGATGGCCATCGGTCAGCATAACCGCACTTTTCAGAATCAAATCCGGTTGGCATGCAGTACAAGCATCGGCCGTGCCGACCTTAACAGATTGTTCCAATAAATTGTTTATCAAGTGGGAAGAAGCGTTGGCTTGGGAAGAAGCCAGGAAATCCAATCTTAATTTCATGTAGAAGGAGGTAGTATCAAATGGGTGAACAAGCATTGCAGTTTTTTATTTGGAGTGTTGCCGCAGCCGGATTCGGTATCGCCATTGCCGCCGTGGGTTGTGGTCTGGCGCAAGCCATGGGCCTGAAAGCCGCCGTGGAAGGTATCGCCAGAAACCCCGAGTCTTCCGGTAAGGTCACCGTGGCCATGCTCATCGGTCTTGCCATGATCGAATCGCTTTGTATCTACACCCTGGTTATCGGGTTGATTCTGATCTACGCCAACCCGGCGGCGGAAACAGTCACCAGATTGATTGGTGCCTAAGCTCCACCTTCGGCTGTAAGATTTA
>JAGTVD010000021.1 GCA_018224505.1 Desulfatitalea sp.
CCAAGGCCGCCAGTGGCAGCCGAACCTGGTACCAGGTGAAGGTGTCCCACTTTCCCACCAGGGATCAGGCCCGTCAGTATGGTGAACAGCTCAAAACCAAAGGGTTGATCGACGACTTCTATGTTGCAAACTTTACCCCGTGAGGCACGATCACCGTTTTTTAAGGAGTGACCCGGACAAGGAAAGGAAGATTGAATGAAAGAGAAGACCCGCAAGAATGTGTATGATGCGTTTGTCGGTGAGGCCAAGGCCTACTTTCGACTGCTGGCATTTGCCGAAAAGGCCGAGGAGGAGGAGGTACCCCAGATCGCTTTGCTGTTCCGCGCCGTGGCCGATGCGGAACGGGTGCACGCCACCCGTCACTTGAATCTGGCCAAGGACCTGATCGTCAAGGATACGGATACCAACCTGGAGAAATCGTTTCAGAGTGAGAAGGCGGTGAGCGAAACCGCCTATCCCGACTTTATAAAAGATGCCGAGGATGAAGGCGAAAGCGCCGCTGTGCTCACCTTCAGCCAGGCGCGGGACGCCGAATCGTACCATGCCAAGTTGTACGAGCGGGCCATCTACGATGTGATCAAGGACAAGGTCAGCACCTACCATGTGTGCCAGGTGTGCGGTTACGTGGTCAGCAAGAAAGCCCCGGACAAGTGCCCGGTCTGCGGCGCGCCGAAGGAGAAGTTCAAGACCGTGGCGTAACGGCTTAAAAGGTTCCCGAAAACCCCATGTACTGATCGAACTTGGGGTTCATGGCATTGCCGTCGGAATCGCTGCCTTTGAAGGCGAACACCAGGCGGGACGGATCGATGGTGCCGTTGGCATCGGCGTTCTGGCGGATGGAGAAGCGCACGGTGGCGGTCATCTCCTTGGCATCGTAATAGATGCTGAGGGGCATGGTGGGCGAACGCACCTCGGTGTCCGGTACCCGCATGCCGAAATTGTAATCCCGCCCCGCCCCGTTGCCCGATGAGCGCGCGATGGACCAGTTGAGTACGTTTTCCACCGACTCGCGGTCCATCTCCTTGCTGAACTGAAAGATCATGCTGAAGTTGTGGCTGGTGTTGGCGTTGGACAGATACCCGTTCAGGGCGGCTACTTTGGTTTTGGGCCGCATGAAAAACGGAAAGGAGCTGTGGGCATAGGCGAACATCATCTTGGGCGCTGTCTTTTGACTGATGTAGTTGCCCAGGGTTTCGGCCAGGCCGGCGTCTTTGCGTTCCAGGTCGCTTTTGACCTCTTCGGCCTTGCGCATATCGCCGCTGTCCACGTGCATATAGCCGATTTCGGCGTAAGCGGCGTAAAATTGCCGGTTGCGCTGGATGGCGCGCTCGAACTGGGTGATGGCATCCGCGTACTGTTTCTGGGCACCATAGGCCTGGCCCAGGCCGAAGTAGCCGTTGGGGCTTTTGGAGTCCATCTTGATGACCCGGCTGAACTGGTCGGCGGCATCGCTGTGGCGGCCGGATTTTAAATAGGCCTGGCCCAGGGCAAAGCGGTTGTTGGGGTCATCATAGATTCGCACGGCCTTTTCATAGGCCTCGATGGCCTCGCCGATACGCTCCTCGGCATAATAGATGTTGCCCAGGGCGATCTGCAATTCATCCCGGTCACGATACACTTTGAGGGCATCTACATAGGTTTTGATGGCCTTGTCGGTTTCGCCCAGGCGCTCATGGGACATGGCCAGGTATTTGGTGGCATCTATGGCGTATTCCGATTGGGGATCGAGACCCAGCGCGCGTTTGAATTCCTGCGCCGCCCCTTTGTAATCCTTGTTGCGGTATTTGTCGATGCCGGTGCCCAACGCCTGCTGCGCCAGGGTGGTCAACTGGTGCGACTGATCCCCCATTGCCATGAAGAGGGCATCGGCCCATACATTGTTTTGGAGTTCCATCCGCTTTACCCTTTTACCCTTATTCGGGGTTTATCGATTCCGACGCGTATATGATATCGGCGTTGCGGCATCAGACTTGAGCTTAAAAAGGTGCCGCAAGCACGATTTTTCGCGCGAGCCCTTATCAGAACCGTTAATAGGGCGGCCACAGGATTGGCAGCAGAAATACCGATACGGCCATGGAGACGAGGGTCAGGGGTACGCCCACTTTCACGTAGTCGATGAAACGATAACCGCCCGGGCCCATGACCAGCAGGTGGGCGGGGTGGGACAATGGGCTGGCAAAGCTTGACGAGGCGGATATGGCCACGGTCATCATCAGCAGGTGCGGGGAGATGCCGAGGCTGGCGGCAGTGCTCAGGGCGATGGGCGCCATCAGCACCACCAGCGCGGCGGTGGGAATCACCTGGGTGCCGATCACGGTAATGCCGAACAGGGCGGCCACCACCCAGCGCGGCCCGAGATCGCCCACCGCGGCGATCAAGGCGCCGGCTCCCAGCTGCGCCGCTCCGGTGTTTTCAATGGCCACGCCCAAGGGCAGCATGCTGGCGATCAGAAAGACCACCTTCCATTCGATGGCGCGATAGGCATCCTCCATGCTCAGGCAGCCGAACAGCACCATCAATGTCGCTCCGGTGAGGCCGGCGATTGCAATGGGCACGTATCCCAGAATGGCGCTGGCCAGCACTGCCACCATGATGGCCGTGGCGATATGGGCCTTTTCCAGGCGCGGCGCTTTTGCCGCGGCTTCGTCGAGGATGATGAAGTTGCGGTCCCGGGCCACGGCTTCCAGGTTGCGGCGGTGACCGTAGACCAGCAAGGCGTCGCCGAACTGCAAGGGCATGTACTGGAGCCCGGTGCGGTAGGCCTTGCCTTTGCGCCAGATGGCCAGCACACTGATACCGTAGTGATCCCGAAACATCAGGTCGGCCAGGCTGCGGCCGGCCAATGTGCAGCGCGGTGAGAGCAGCACTTCGGTGACGCCGATCTGTTGGGATTCCAATTCGGCCACCAGGCTGGCGGTCTGTTTCTCCATGGTCAGGGCCTGCAATCCTGCGAGCACCTCCAGGTCGCGCGGGGATCCTTGCAGGACGAGCAGGTCCTCGGCTTGTATGATTTCATTGGGCGACGGCATCCACAACAGTGTTTCGCCGCGCGCGATGCCCACGACGGTGAGACCGAAGGCATCCCCCAGACGGCTTTCCACCAGATCGCGGTCGGCCAGCACCGATCCCGGCGGTACGCGCACGGGCAGCAGACGCCCGCGATCACCGGCCAGCGCTTTGGCTTCATCGGGTGTCATGAACCGCAGTTGGGACACGAAGCCTTGGCCGGCCAATGCTTCCAGCGCTTCTTGTTGGCCCTCCATCAGCAATCGGTCGCCCGGAGCCAATCGGCGCCGGCGTACATCCCGGATGGCCGCTGTGTCTGCATCGTGCAGCGCCAGCACATGCACCCGATGTTGGCGGCGCAGGCCGCTCTCTTCCAATGTTTTGCCCTGCAATGGCGACCCTTCGGTCACCTGGCCCTCCGCCACCCGCAAGCGA